>CAZJLZ010000279.1:0-4134 GCA_964546775.1 uncultured Cryomorphaceae bacterium
CCCATACTGGGTTCCTGCTGCCAATCGATGGGGTCATTTTTCAAAACACTCTCTATTGCGCGACGCATATCCGAACCCATCACCGGTACGTCGTTTCCAGGACGCGAAGCATCCAATCTTCCTCGGTAAACACATTTCAGGTCGGCATCGAACAGGGCAAAATCGGGCGTACAAACGGCATCGTATGCTTTGGCTACTTCCTGCGTTTCGTCGTACAAATATGGAAACGGAAAATCCAAAGCAAGCCCTACTTGTCCCATTTTCTCCGGCGCATCATCGGGGTAGTTTTCCGCATCGTTCGAACTGATGGCAACGAAACCTACTCCGCGATCTTTGAAATCGTTCGCCATCCGGATCAGTTCAGTACGCACGTGAATCACATACGGACAATGGTTGCAGATGAACATCACGAGCGTAGCCTTTTCTCCGCGAATATCTTCCAGGCCCATCACTGTTCCTGAAATCGTATCCTTCAATTCAAAATGTGGAGCACTGAAACCCAGCTCCAAAGGCTTTGTTTTTGTCAATGCCATCGCGGTATCTTTATCTCCACGAAGGTATTAAATTCTATCTTTGCGTCTATGAAAATAAGCTGTGTATTACTGGCATTTACGGCCTTTCTAATTCCTTTTTCGATGGACGCTCAGAAACTCGATTCATTGATGATCCGCAGTATTTTTGACGAAGCGTTGACGCGGGGCGAAAGCTACGAAAACCTTCGCGAACTGTGCAAAGACGTAGGACACCGGCTGACCGGTAGTGAAGGTGCTCAACGTGCAGAACAGTGGGGCAAAAACAAAATGCTGTCCTACGGTTTTGAGAATGTGCACTTACAACCATTCGAGGCTCTATATTGGGTACGCGGCGAGGTGGAAAACGCAGCTCTGGACAACGGTCGACAATTGAATATATCTGCTCTGGGTGGCTCCATCGGGACAGACGGTCCTATAACAGGCGAAATCATTGAAGTGGCCGGAACAGAATTTTTAGAAGATCTTGGACGGGATGCCATCGAAGGCAAAATCGTTTTCATCAACAAATCGATGAACCCGAAACTCATCGATACTTTTCACGCGTATGGAAGTTGTGCCGGTGAGCGCTGGAGCGGCGCAGCAAAAGCAGCAGAATACGGTGCCAAAGCGGTTTTGATTCGCTCGATGACCTTGCGGGCAGACGATTTCCCGCACACCGGTTCGATGGGATACAACGATACGGTTCCGAAAATTCCGGCAGTTGCCGTTAGCACCAATGACGCGCATTATCTCAGTGAACTACTAACCCGACAAACCGTCTCGGCCACGCTCGAACTGAGCTGTGAAAACCGGGGAACCACTACTGCGCACAATGTGCTCGGAGAAATCCGCGGGAAGAAGTATCCGGAAAAGATCATTGTGGTTTCCGGACACCTGGATTCATGGGACATTGGCGAAGGCGCTCACGACGATGGAGCCGGAGTGGTTCAGGCATTGGAAGTACTGCGCCTGTTTCAAAAACTGGAATACACTCCCGATTACACCATTCGTTGTGTGATGTATATGAACGAGGAAAACGGGGCCGAGGGAGCGAAGAAGTATGCGAAAGTTGTGAAGGAAAGCGGCGAGATACACGTTGCGGCGCTGGAAAGCGACCGCGGCGGTTTTGCACCCCGTGGTTTTTCTATCGATGCACGCGACGAACAACTGAAATCCATGCAGGCTTTCAAAAAACTACTGGCGCCCTACCTTTTGCACCTCGTGGAACCGGGATATTCTGGTGTTGACGTAGGCTATCTCAAAAACGGGAAAACGGCGCTTATCGGTTTTGTGCCCGACTCACAGCGCTATTTTGACATGCACCATTCTGCCAACGATGTCTTCGAAAACGTCAACCAACGCGAACTGGAAATGGGCAGCGCGTCCATTGCGTCGCTGATTTATTTAATTGATAAATATGGTTTGCCGGAGAAGATGATGGATTAAAGGGTGAGCATCTGACCCGGAAATATCCAAAGAAAATCGGTACCAAGACCAATCAAAGCAATCCATAGGTTGTTGCAAAAGTTTTTTTCAATCTCTAAGAAATTAGAAGATTGATAAAAGCCGCTCATTTTTACTGACTTTCATAGCGCTACTTGTTCACATTTATCCTTGTGCTTCGATATCAAGCTAAACCAAACACTATGAACTACTATACAACCAAATGCCGATTAATGCTTCCCGCATTATTATTATTAGGTCTCAATACCGTACAAGCTCAGGAATTTCAATGGGCTAAGGTTTTTCAAAGTGACCAAAATGTTGACATCACCGGAATTGATTATAATAACGACGGTGAATTTTATGTGACAGGATGGTATACCTTTTCGATGGACATTGATCCTGGACCAGAAGTACAATTATTGACCGCCTCGGGTCAGGCAGATCCTTATTATGCAAAATTCGATGCAGATGGAAATTTAATTTGGGGATTTGGTCCGGATGCCAATGGAATCGCAACAGGTTCATTAAAACTTGACAACAATAGTAATATGTTCATTACAGGAGGAATAGTCGGAACGCAGGACGTCGATCCCGGTCCGGAAGTTTTTAACCTTACCAGTATTAGCAGTCAGGACGCCTATCTGGCAAAATTCAGTGCAGATGGATCGTTCATTCATGCCATTAATATTGGGGGCAGTGGCGGAATTGCCACCATTGCAAATGGATTGGCCATTGACAGTGACAATAATATAATAATGGTGGGCATTACAGGATATACCATTGATTTAGACCCGGGTCCGGATGAGGATATTTGGAGTGTTGGAGCTGATGGTGCACCTTTTGTAACTAAATTTGATAATGATCTCAATTATTTATGGGGTTTTACCATCAACAGTGACGAAACCATGGCCGCTGCACGTATAACAACTGATGCGGAAAATAATATTCTTATCACGTACATTCTCCAGGAAACCGCCGATTTTGACCCTGGTTCTGGCGAAGCCATTCACACATCTCTAGGTGCATATGACCTTGTCGTTGCAAAATATTCTCCCGATGGAGAATATATATGGTCACAAAGAATTGGCGGAATTAACTTGGAATCTATGAGCAGTATGACAGTCGATGATCAAGGTAATGTATACTGCACTGGTGATTTTGGCGGTACAGTGGATTTTGACCCGGGACCAGGTACAGCTACGCATAGTCAAACAGGAAGTAATACTGATGGATTTATTATCAAATACAGTTCAGACGGGACTTTTCAGTGGGTAAGCCCAATTTTGGGTGACGGGTACGGCCAGTTTTTTGACATAGCTGTGGATAATAACCAAAATATTCATGTCTGCGGGTCATACGGAGAAAATGTGGATTTTGATCCTGGCGATAATACCATGATCCTGACAACACCGGAATATGATTATGCCAACATTTGTTATGCAGTTTATAGCGCTCTGGATGGCAGCTTGTTGTCAGTAATGGGCGTTGGATCTACTGAATTCGATACTGCTCATAAACTACGTTTAGATCCAGGTGGTGCGGCCCTATTTACTGGTCGCGTAGAAGGAATTGCTGACCTTGATCCGGGACCTGATGTAGCCGAATTTATCATTCCGGAGGATGCATTCAATTCCTTTCTCATTAAAATGTCTCCGGTTCCGGTATCCGTATTGGAATTGGCCAAAGAAGAAGGTGCGCTGATTATATTTCCAAACCCATCCAACGGACTTTTCAATATTCGGGTAGAAGATGCAGAAAGTTTAGAGTACAACATTTTTTCAATTGATGGACGCCTTTTAGAAAGTGGGGTTTTTACCTCCGGAAATAATAACATTGAACTGAATCATCAAGCCACGGGAACTTACATGCTTCGAACAAATTCGAGATCGTATCTTTTGTATAAACACTAACCTGCGGACAACAGCTAATCAAACACCCCGGCACCGATTAACGGTGTCGGGGTGTTTCATCTTAATCCAGGCGTTCATCATTTCAAACGCTCCAGTCTTCCTTTTCTCTTAATCAGGTTTTTATAATCCCATTGAATTTCCCGAGCTTTTTTGAGCCAACGTTGTAGATCGGCATCTTTTATTTGATCTTCGGACGTAAAGCGAACAGATGCATCTTTGAATTTTCCCGTTCCGGGTTGAAGTTGTTCTTCGTCAAAATCTGCTCC
>CAZJLZ010000280.1:0-5317 GCA_964546775.1 uncultured Cryomorphaceae bacterium
TTTCAACGATGCACCTTCGGGTGTTTATTCCAGTCAGGTAGTGGATGTGGTAAATTTTCTTAACCGTCAACAAAGTGATCCGGTTCGTTTGGTGGCTTTTGTTTCTCTCAGAAATTTCTGGACATCGCGCAAAAAAATTCGCAGTCATTGCTCCCGTTCTATTGTATTGCCCATGTTTCCGGGAGTCAAAAACTGGAAATTCAACCGGCTTACTCTACTAGCCGTCTTACACTTTATCCAGCCAAAAACTGTAATGGCACGCGGAATTTTTGCAACCTATTTGGCCGATCGGACCCGGAAATCCGGATTGCGATTCAAACTGGTGTTTGATGCTCGTGGAGCTTATTATGCCGAGTTTAAAGAATACCGATTGGTCGATGATGATGCCTTTATATCCCAAGTACGCGAACTCGAAGAAAAAGGGTTGTGCTGTTCAGATGCTCAACTTGCTGTTTCCAATGCATTGGTAAAGTACTGGAACGACGAATATGGATTCATTGCGGGACAAAACTGTCGTATCATCCCATGTACGCTGGCGGTCAGTCATCCTATTGAGGTAATTACCGAACAAAATCTCGAAGCGCTACGGTTGAATTACGGAATTAAACCAGAACACGCTTTGCTCGTATATTCCGGCTCATCCGCCGGTTGGCAATCACTTGAGCCTTTGCTGAACTGGCTTGCAGAACTCATGAAACGGCATGCCCACATTCGTTTGCTGCTGCTTACCCCGATGGAAACTTTGGAAAACACTCCACTCGAACCATTGAAAGACCGGGTTATATTGAAGTGGGTAGCGCCGCACGAAGTTCCATTATTGCTATCCTTGGGAGATTACGGCCTGTTGCTCCGAAGTTCGAGCATCACCAACAGAGTGGCATCCCCGACCAAGTTTGCAGAATACCTGGCTGCTGGATTGCAAATTCTCATCAGTCCCGAACTCGGTGACTTCTCTGAATTCACCGTCCAACATCAGTGCGGATCCGTGGTGACCTTTGAAGAATTTCCGGATCCTCCTCCGATTCCCAACGCCAAGCGGAGAAAATCCCGTGAGCTTGCGGTCCAATACTTTACCAAAGAAAAATATCTGACTGATTACCGCTCTCTCACCAACTGAGACGCTTCTTTGCGCCTTTAAGAATTGTTAATTCCAAGGCAATTAATCTGAAAGACCTTTTTTGAACGGCCCCCGATCCTTACCTTTAAGTTTAAGGAAATTAAATACTTAAAATTCAGGTGTTATGAAAGAACTCATTAACGAACTCAATCGCGAATCCGGTGAAGCATGCATAACCATAACAGCAAAGACTCACCGCACACGTCCGGATTCTCAAAAGGATCCAATCCGAATCAAAAATCTGATCAAAGAAGCCGAACAACGACTTGCCGATGAATACAGTGCGGAAATTGTAACACATCGTATGGAACACCTCCATAAACTCAGCGCATCGATCGACCACAGCCGGAACCGGGAAGGTTTGATTATCGTGGTCAACGCCAACATAGCACGTTACTACCAATTGCCCGTAGAAGTAGAAAGTCGGGTAATTATCAATCATAATTTTGCTACGCGGGATCTGGTGCGTGCAAGCCGCGAACAATCTTCCTATTACGTTCTGGTACTCAGCCGCAAACAAGCGCGATTATTAACCGCGACCAACAACCATCTCGACGATGAAAGTACCGACGGTTTTCCCATCCTCAATGATATCATTGAGGATGACACGCACAAACTGACGATGGCTCAGGGAACCGACTTACTGATAGAAGGTTTTTTTAACAAAGTAGACAAAGTTGTTCAACGGGTTGTCAATTTTCGACCGGCCCCGGTGATACTTGCCACCGAAGAAAGAAATTACGATTACTACCGGAAAGTGATGGATCATCCGATCATAGTTGGACACCTGAATCAAAACAGAGACGATGAGCCAGCCGATCAGTTGGTGAGAGAAGCCTGGCCGTTGGTAAAAGAATACCTCAGCGAAATGAACAAAAAAAGGTTTACAGAGCTTCAGGAAGCCATCGATCAACAGCAGTACTTAATGGATCTGAGCGACATCTGGAGAGCCGTAAACGAAGGGCGCGGACGCACGGTTTTTGTAAAGCGCGGTTTCCATCAGCCGGCTAAAATCGAAAAGGATCTGGTGGTTCCGGTTGATTCTCCTCACGGAGCCAATGTGATAGACGATATTATCGATGAAATCATTGAACTGAACCTGCAACATGGCGGCGACGCGGTATTTCTATCTGATAACGAACTAAGCGATTTCAAAGGATTGGCGCTTACTACAAGGTATTGACCTGTTGCCAGGTTCTCAGTAAACTCAACTATTGAAAACTGATAATTATCTTCGGCAAGAGCCGTAGGGAATGTGTTTACGGAAAAGATTAGCGCTAAATTTACGGCGTGAAAAAATCCAAAACCAAAAAGGTATACTTCAGAAAAACCCTCCGTTTCCTGGGGAAACTGATTCTCGGGGCGTTTTTGTTCAGCGTTTTACTGGTGATTGTTTTTCGTTTTGTGCCGGTTCCGATAACACCACTGATGATCATACGATGCGTGGAACAATTCCAGGCCGATGAACCCATGGTTTTAAAAAAGGACTGGGAACCGATGTCACGGATTTCTCCGAATCTGCATTTGGCTGTGGTTTGCGCTGAAGATCAGAATTTCCTCAACCACAATGGATTTGATTTCGAGGCCATTGAAAAGGCATTGAAGCACAACGAGAAAAGTACGCGCAAACGCGGGGCCAGCACCATTTCTCAACAAACCGCAAAAAACCTGTTTTTGTGGCCTTCGCGGAGCTGGATACGCAAAGGGTTTGAGGTATATTTCACAGCGCTGATTGAATTGTTGTGGTCGAAAGAACGAATACTCGAAGTGTACCTGAACATCATTGAACTCGGACCGGGCGTGTATGGTGCAGAAGCCGCGTCCCAGGAATTCTTCAATACCACAGCCGAAAAACTCAACAGACCGCAAGCCGCGCTGCTGGCTTCGGTGTTGCCCAGCCCCCGAAAATATTCGGCCAAAAATCCGGGTCCTTATGTCCGTTCGCGACAAGGATGGGTACTGGTTCAAATGAAGATGTGGGATTACCGGTTGGATTTTAATCCCAAAGAAAAATAGAAATCAGCCTGCTACGCTCCTCGAGTTCAATTGCTCGCCCACCATGGCAACGGCGGTTTCCACAATTCCCTGCAGGTCGTATCCACATTCGCGGTACAGTTCTTCCTGTGTTCCGTGCTCGATGTAGCGATCCGGAATACCGAGACGTTTCACTTCTGACATATAACCGTGGTCGGCCATAAATTCTACAATGGCGCTTCCAAATCCACCCTGCACACAACCGTCTTCTACCGTGATGACTTTTTTAAACTTACCAAACACCTCGTGCATCATTACTTCGTCGATCGGCTTAGCAAAGCGCATATCGTAATGAGCAGCGGAAATGCCTTTATTCTTTAATAGCTCTGTTGCTTCAAGCGCAAAATTGCCAACCGGACCAATCGTGAGAATAGCAATGTCTTCCCCATTTTTGAGTTTTCGGCCGCTTCCGATTTTGATCTTTTTAAACGGTGTCTTCCAATCGGTCATCACACCGTTGCCACGCGGATACCTAATAGAAAAAGGCCCGGCGTTTACCAATTGAGCGGTGTACATCAAATTGCGCAATTCCTCCTCATTCATTGGTGACGAAACCACCATTTTCGGAATGCAGCGCATAAAGGCGAGATCATAGGCTCCGTGGTGCGTCGGGCCATCGGCCCCGGCGATACCACCACGATCGAGACAAAAAATAACATTCAGGTTCTGCAACGCTACATCGTGAATCACCTGATCATAAGCGCGCTGCATAAATGAGGAGTAGATATTACAAAACGGTACCATTCCCTGCGTTGCCATACCTGCTGAAAAAGTAACTGCATGTTGTTCGGCAATTCCAACATCAAATGCGCGATCGGGCATTGCATCCATCATAATCTTCAACGAGCATCCCGTTGGCATGGCCGGCGTAACACCAACAATTTTTTCATTCTTCTCGGCCAGTTCAACTATGGTATGCCCGAACACATCCTGGTATTTCGGTGGCTTCGGACTTTTTGGTGTGACTTTGATAATCTCACCGGTATCTTTGTTGAACAGCCCCGGTGCGTGCCACGTTGTCGGCGAACCATCTTCGGCGGGTTTGTATCCTTTTCCTTTGACAGTTACGCAGTGCAGAATTTTAGGACCGGGAATATCTTTCAGATCTTCGAGTACTTTTGCCAAATGCACCACATCGTGACCGTCAACAGGACCGAAATAGCGGAAATTTAATGATTCAAAGAAATTGCTTTGCTTGAGTAATGTAGACTTCACCGCGTGCTCAATTTTCTGAGCGATGCTCTGTGCATTGGGTCCGAACATGCTGATTTTTCCGAGCAGGTTCCATACTTCATCGCGCACCTTGTTGTATGTGTGTGACGTAGTGATATCGGTGAGGTAATCTTTCAGCGCACCCACATTTGGGTCGATGGACATGCAGTTATCGTTTAGAACAACAATGAGATTGGTATCTTCTGCGCCGCCGTGATTGAGTCCTTCGAATGCCAGACCAGCCGTCATAGCTCCATCTCCAATTACTGCTATATGTTGACGAGGATCATTTTTGATACGGTTGGCGACGGCCATTCCCAGCGCGCCGGAAATAGAGGTGGAACTGTGTCCGACACCAAATGTATCATACTCGCTTTCACTGCGTTTGGGAAAACCGCTAAGCCCTTTGTAGATCCTGTTGGTGTGAAATTTTCTTCTTCGGCCGCTAAGAATTTTGTGCCCATATGCCTGGTGACCGACGTCCCACACAATCTGATCTTCCGGCGTATTGAAAACGTAATGCAAGGCTACAGTCAGCTCCACTACCCCGAGGCTGGCTCCGAAGTGCCCGCCCTTGGTTGAAACTACGTCGACAATAAAATCACGTAATTCCCGACTGATCTCAGGAAGATCGTCTACCGTAAACTTCTCCCGCAGATCTTTCGGCCACTCAATTTGCTCCAGAAGTTTGCCGGCTTTTATCTCTTGCATGTAAACGACACATTGGTGTGAAGAGACAAAAGTACTATTTTATTGTTCGGGCTTCAACGTGTATTTGAAATTGAGCGTGTTAAAATTAATCGACATACCATTAGCGACCACACAAACAGCCATCCTGAAACTTCAGGCCCTACTAGGGTTTAAGATGTCATAACTGGGTGTCATGACACAAAAAATCTCATTTAAAATTCCACCCGGTATGCCAGCACTGGAATCAATCCTGTTTGATACCAC
>CAZJLZ010000281.1:0-2720 GCA_964546775.1 uncultured Cryomorphaceae bacterium
AGAATTACAGGAATGCTCCGCATTTCGAAAAGTTCGCACCTGTTTTTGAAGACATATACAATGGGCAGGAAGAAATGCTCAGCGATATCAATCACCGTTTTATTTCCGGGATTAATGAAGTATTGGGAATCGAAACCCGCATCATGTGGTCTTCGGAATTTGAATTGCGCGGCGACCGGAATGAAAAACTGGTGAATATCTGCAAAGATCTGGGAGCATCGACTTATCTTAGCGGTCCTGCGGCCAAAGTTTATTTGGATGAATCGCAATTCAAGATGCAGGGAATGGAGGTTTCATGGCTGGATTATTCAGGTTATCCGGAATATCCGCAACTTTACGGGAGTTTTGAACACAGCGTAAGTGTACTGGATATGATTTTTAATTTAGGTCCCGAAAGCCTGAAAGGAATTCAGAAAATAGAATAATTTGGGAACGCTCAGAATGAACTTGATCTCTGCCGTAGTCCCGGTTTACAACGACCAGGAAGTGCTGCACGAACTGATTCAGCGTCTTAAACCGGCGCTTGTTCAGCTCACCAGCCAATTCGAAATTATTCTCATTGACGACGGAAGTGCAGACGGTTCGTGGCGCACCATTGAGGAATTGTGTGGACAGCATTCCGAAATTACCGGCATCAAACTGGCCAGGAATTTTGGTCAGCAGGGCGCCATAAAAGCCGGGCTCGATCACAGTTCCGGAGACTATATCGTCATTTTAGATTCCGATCTGCAGGACCGGCCAGAGGATATTGAAAAACTCATTCTCAGCCTCGAACAGAACAATTCCTCAATGGCCATTGCTCAATGGACCAGCAGGGAGGACTCATTTTTCAAGCGGTTTGTATCGCGGATGTTTTATGAATTCTCCAGCCGCTTTACCTCCATTAAAATAGAACCACGGTTGGGAATGTTCCGTGTCCTTCGCAAATCGGTGGTTGACGAGCTTAAAAAGTTTCCTGAGAAATCGGCCACTCCGATCAGCTTGTTGTATTTTATTGGTTGCGATTATTCGATTGTGCCGTTGGAGCGTGATGCCCGGGCTGCAGGAGAATCGGGATACAATCTGCGAAAAATGATTTCGCTGACACTCGCAAGACTGTTCTCTTTTTCGATGTTTCCGATTCGTCTGGCTACGTATTCCGGATTGATCATCAGCGCGCTGAGTTTCGTGGTGATCATCTTTTTAATCATTCAAAGATTTACCGGTGATCCCTATCCTGGCTGGACGTCGGTGATGGTACTGATCCTTTTTCTGTTCGGGCTCAACTTCGCCTTCCTGGGCATCATCGGTGAGTATCTCGGGAAAATTTTCATCGAAACCAAACAGCGCCCGTCGTATATTGTGAGTACTGTTAAAAACGGCAAACCTATGGCAGAGGTATGATACATTTTCTGCTCGCAATTCCTTCCATTTAATAGGTACAACAGTGTACAGAACACAATGATCTTTCCTCTGCTTAAATACTATTTCAGGACGCAGTACTGGCAAAAGGCTGATATCCGGAAAGTTCGCGACATGCAGTTGAAACGATTCCGGGAAATTTTCATTCACGCCCGGGCAAATTCAAAGTTTTACGCTGAGTTGTATAAATCCGCCGGAGTGCAGGATCTTGATATTCAGTCCTGGAAAGAGGTGGAGAAAGTTCCTGTCATCGACAAAAAGTTGCTGCGGGAGTGGAAATATGAAGATATCCTTACAGTTCCGGTGAGTGATACGCTTAACCTTCACAAAACCAGCGGGTCAACAGGAGAACCGTTTCGGGTGTATCAGAATAAATACGAAGATTACACGGCCCACGTCAGGGTTTTTGCAATGCTGCGCGACATCGGATACCACCCCTGGCAGAAAATTACAATGATTACCCGCTACGAGTCCGACGATCGGTTTGAAGTGGAAAACGATCTTTCCTTGATAGCGAAATTGCAAAGCGCAATGGGTGTTTTTCAGCGGAATATAGTTTCGGTGTACACGCCTCCCAAAGAAATCATAGCCAAATTGGAAGCCAGTCCGCCTGATCTTCTGTGGAGTACTCCTTCGGTATTGGATATGATCGCTACCGAACTGAAGCGGGAAAACAAAGTGCTGAGGATTCCAAAGGTAGTACTGACTTCAGAGAACATTCTACCACATCAGTACGAGCGTTTTTATGAGCGCATCAGCAAAACTGTCGTCAGCCACTATGGAATGATGGAATCTACAACCATTTCATACGATGTGAACGATTCCGGCCGGCGAAAAGTCTTTGCCCATTCCTGTCTTTTGGAGTACATTAACGATAGAACTGAAGGCGATCAACGGGTTGGAACACCAGTAGTTACCAATCTCGAAAACTTTACAATGCCATTTATAAAGTATTCTACCGGCGACATCGGAACCATTTTGGATGACGAAGAATTTCCGAACCGGGTGATGGGTCGCGTGTTGGGCAGAATGGATGACATTCTCGATTTTCCTGACGGCAGCCAATTTGTACACCATCATGCTTATGAAATGTTTACCGATTTTGAGGCCTGTGAGCACTATAAATTCATTCAGCGCGGGAATGGTCCCATAGAATTACTGATTAAACCACATCCCGGCAGCGATCGCGAAGCCGTAAAAGCCGAAGCACTGAAACGTTGGACACATCGTTTTGAGCGGTATCCTCTTGAAATAAGTTTTGTCGAGCAATTTGAAATCCATCCGAAAACTGGGAAGTTTAAGAATATTGAGAAACTGAG
>CAZJLZ010000282.1:0-2518 GCA_964546775.1 uncultured Cryomorphaceae bacterium
TTCCACACAACTTTACTGGCCCAGAATTTTGCGATGTCCAGAATCAGTTCTGCTCCGAAGAAATACAGAAATTCCCGGTCGGATGTAATCTGATAATATTGCCAAACGTTGTATGCTATGGCCGAATTTACATGTCGTTGCAATCGCGAGTCGTCCGGAATCCAATTTCCGGATTTTGGATTGAGGTGGATTTTCTGGCTCTCTTCCCGCCCATTGCTACCACTTTGCCACGGAAACATGGCTCCGTCATAACCTGCTTCGAGTGCATTGTAGCGCGCTTCGGGTAATCTGCGGTAGCGGTATATCAACAGCGACCGCGCCAATTCGGGTAAGGTCCAACTCAGGAAAGGACAGATGTATAACTCATCCCAAAAAATGTGTCCACGATATGCCTCACCGTGCCAGCCACGCGAAGGAACTCCTACGTCCATTGCGGCCGTGTTGATCGACACTGTTTGAAGAACGTGGAAAATATGTAGACGCAACACGAGCTGATCTTCTGGATGATCGCCGGTGAAACGCGTGTCCACCCTATCCCATATAGATTTCCAGGCATTGCGCTGGGAAAGCAATAAGTCATCAAATCGCTCCGCACGAAGGATGGCATTTTGCGCTTCGTTCAGCGGATCTGAAACCGCAGCATCGCGTGAAGTATAAATCGCAACAATTTTTTCGACTGTGATTGTTCGGTTTTGGGCAACGTCAAAACTCAATTCGTGCGCGATATAGTCGTCTTCCTCAATAGATTCACGATGTACTGCCGACATATCGTTCTCAAACATGACCGAAACCTTTGCCGCCTGCGCCATCACTACTTCCGATTGGACAGTTTGTGTCTTCAGAAAAATTCCCTCTTCGTCAAATGTTCCTTTATCCAGTGTTTGCAGATGTCTGCTGCTGAGATCGCGGTACCGCTCAACCCCGTTGTTGATGACAGAACCGTCGAGCGCTGAATGAATCGTAATATTCCCTGACCAGTTTTTGGCAGTAAATTTCCATTGGATCGCCGCCAGGTGATGGTGCTGCATGTGCACAATTCTTTTGCTTTCGATCACTGTTTCACGACCATCGCTGTCTTTGATGTGGATGTACCTGTTCAGCACAGCATCGCGAAGATTTAGGGTTTGTCGGTGCTTCAGAACTTTCACCTCGTCGAGACTCATCCATTCCCCACCCTCGGGTTTGAATTTCAGAACCAGCCAGTTGGGCCAATTGACGAGATCTTCGTTTTCGATTACCTCACCGGCTATTTCAGATTGCAGCCGATTGTATCCTCCGGCTAAGTACGTTCCCGGATAATGATGGTCATCGTCCCTGCTTTCTTCATGTGCGGCGCGTGTGGCAAAGTACCCGTTCCCAAGAGTGCAGAGTGCTTCTCTGAGCTTTTCCTGCTCGGGTTCATATTGTTCATAAGTCAGGTTCCATTGCGAATCCATACTGAATCTTTTAGTGAGACTTACAACCGGCCTGCGAGTTTTCCGAGAAATTCCTGAACCTCATCCACGTCTTTCAGGCTGTACGTGGCCGCTGTAGGTTCATCGTGCGATCCGACCAAAATTCCTGCTCCGTCGGAAATAATTTTAAACGCATCTTCGTCTGTCACGTCGTCGCCGATGTAAAGAATGGCACCGGCTTCGGTTTCATTCCCAATTTTTTTGGCCAACATTTCAACTGCCTTTCCTTTGTGCCATTCAATTTTCGGCTTCAGCTCGATGACTTTCTTACCGCGACCTTTGGTGAATTTTGGATAATCTTCCAGAACGACGTCAACAGCGGTTTGAATATCCGGCACTTCCTGGTCCTTGGCGTTTCGATAATGAACCGCAATGGCATACTTTTTCCGTTCTACCCGAACGCCTTTGAATGGTTGCAATGATTGGTCGAGCTTTTTTTCCAGTTTTTCGAACAACGGGAGCAGCTCTTCTGCTTCTTGGAGCTCGTAGCGGAAATCCTCTGGTCCATCGATTTCGAATCCATGGCTGCCGGCATAATAGATTCCGTCGAGGTTTACGTTTTTCTTGATGTAGGTAATGTCACGCCCGCTGATCATTGCGACCGGAAGTTTTTCGGCCACTTTTCTGACCGCATCCCGCATGGCGTCAGAAATTACCGCTTTGTTGTAATCCTCTACAATCGGAGAAAGGGTTCCATCGTAATCGAGGCAAATCACCGCAGAATGGCTGGTGATCCGAGACAGTATCTCATCAAAATTTTCCAGGGCAGACGGTAACTGTTGGGTTGATTCTTCTGATATTTCCAAATTAACCTGCTTCAAAGTTTCAACTACCTCGGTAGCTCCGTGTTTTTTCATGGTTTCCTGCTGGTCTTTTCCGGCGATTCCGATGACGTGTTGAAACCCGCCTTCTTTCCCTGCCTGAACTCCGGCTCTGGAATCTTCAACAATCAAAGCTTCCGAAGGTTTTACCCCCAACTCTCTGGCGGCTTCGAGAAAAATATCCGGAGCAGGTTTTCCTTTGATATTCCTTTCTTTGGAGACCACGCCATCCACACGCACCTC
>CAZJLZ010000283.1:0-3188 GCA_964546775.1 uncultured Cryomorphaceae bacterium
TTTTCATCTTCTTCAACGTCAACTTCGACATCTCCCTTTATTGCTTCATCATCGATTTCTTCAACAACCTCATTCTCAAAATCATCGTCAATATCATCTTCATCTGCATCCAGTGCTTCGTCCATTTTAGCGGTTAATTGCTTACTTACTTTGATGAGGTAGATGTCCTCGTCGTATCTGATTTCTACCGCTTTTACTTTTTCATTGAGGTGATTGGTAAAAGAAATGAGATCATCTTCATCGATACCTTCCGGATATCGCGCATTCAAAACATCCAGTAACTCAGGTGTAATATTCTTGTAATCTTTAATTATCCGCTTCATTCAACAGACGAGTATTTGAGTTATTTCTTATGTGGCGAAACTAATAAATGATCTCAACTAAAAAAACGGGTTCAGATCAAAATTTTGAGCCTCTCTTTTTAAAATTCGAGGTGAAATATCCGAATTCCATACATACAAAATACAGAAAATTAAATCCACGTAAAAAGAAGTGACTTTTTTCATCCCCGGTAAAGAAATCATTTCAACACCACCTCAGGTTCTTCATTCAACTGCGATTGAAGTGGATCGCCTCCTTTCCATATACCAACAGAGCGATACGGTTTCAAACGCGTGAACATTTCTTCCTTAAAACCATTGCGTTGTCTGGTTTCTTTTATTGCATCCTGATGAAATGTCCGGTAAGCAAAGTCTTCCATAGACGCAACGTTCTTCCACACACTGAATGTAGCTTGTTCCATGAGAGGAATTTCGCCAATTCCTTTAGTAAACAGCAAGCCGGAGTAATTTTTATGTTCGCGGCTGACCCGGGGAACCATGCTCCAGAATTTGATCAAAAACCCTTTTTTCAGTGTAGCTCTTGTCAATGCAGCGATCAACGTGCTTTGGGGATTCGGATCTGAATATTCCCAGCCATTGAAACCGGACCATGCCCCCCGTGAACTCAATGGTTTCAGGAATATGGTGTACTGTTCAACACTGTGCGCAGTATATGTTCTGAACAACTCGGAATTAAGATAATGATCAGCATCTTCTTCGTTATTCCATACTGCCAACATGCCGTAGACGCTCCAATCGGGCCAGAGACTATAGCCTATTCCGCTACCGGTGCCCAGAGGTTTAAAGAATTTTAACCCCTTCATTTTTCGCATTGGAGCGCGGGCTCCGTACATTTGCTGCATGCCCCAGATCTTTTGCAAACCCTGGTACCGGAAAAATGATATGGTTACGGTCTGAGTATCTACGGTGGGGTTCATTTCTTCGAATCTGACGACAAAACTATGCTAATATTGTCAATCTAACCAAACCCAAAAACGAAACCATTGGACATTGCCATAATAGGATCAGGAATAGGTGGATTGTCGGCAGCAGTGCGTCTTAGAGCCCAGGGTTATAACGTAACGGTTTTTGAATCGAACAGTTATCCGGGAGGTAAAATAACCGAAATAAAACTAGGGGAGTATCGATTTGACGCCGGACCTTCTCTCTTTACCATGCCCGAAAATTTACTGGAACTTTTCAGAGTCGCTGGTAAAAATCCTGCCGATTATTTCACTTATCGGTCAGTTGGTGAGTCTTGCCGGTATTTTTATCCGGATGGAACAGCACTCATCGCCTGGGAAGATCGTAACCGCTTTGCTTCAGAATGTGAAAAAATTTTGGGTGTAAATCCAAATGTGGTGACGGAATTTTTAGATCACAGCAAAGATCTTTACAATATCACAGCTCACCTTTTTCTGGATAAATCCCTGCACAAACTCAGCACCTATTTGAGTACCGACACTCTGAAGTCTTTTATACAGTTGCACAAACTGGATCTAACGAAAACCATGAATCGCAGCAACGAACAACGTTTGAAACACCCCAAACTGGTGCAGCTATTCAATCGTTTCGCAACTTACAATGGATCCAATCCATATGTTGCTCCGGGAATTTTAAACATCATTCCGCACCTTGAATTCAATATTGGCACCTATTTCTCGGACGGAGGTATGATCAATGTCGCCCGCAGTGCTTTCAACCTGGCGAAAGATATTGGCGTGGAATTTCGAATGAATAGCACAGTAGATCGCATTTCAGTAGCGGGTAAAAAAGTGACCGGAGTAGTTGTTAATGGCGAAGAAATTAAATTCGACCGGGTCATCAGTAATATGGACGTAGTACCTACTTACCGCCGGTTACTATCCGATCAACCGGCGCCAGAACGAACGCTGAAACAAGAACGGTCCACTTCAGCGATTATCTTTTACTGGGGGATACGCAAACGATTCGAAAGCCTTGGTTTACAAAATATATTCTTTGCAGAAGATTATGAAAAAGAGTTCGGATATCTGTTTTCGAAACTAGACATTTCTGATGATCCGACGGTATATGTGCACGTGTCTTCGGTACTCGAACCGGCTGACGCACCGAATGGTTGCATGAACTGGTTTGTGATGATGAATGCTCCGATCAATACGGGTCAGGATTGGGATGAAATGATTGCCCGTACCCGGAAAAATGTGATTCGCAAACTGAGTGATGCATTGGAAACAGATATTGAGTCCTTAATAGAAGTTGAAGATGTTCTCGACCCCCGGCTCATTGAGCAACGCACTGCTTCTTTTCAAGGCTCGTTATACGGGGCCAGTTCGAACGGACTTTTCGCTTCTTTTATACGCCACCCAAATTTCAGTCAGAAAATAAAAGGCCTGTATTTTTGCGGAGGAAGCGTTCATCCCGGCGGAGGAATTCCGTTATGTTTGCTGTCCGGTAAAATAGTTGCAGACCTGATTGAATAATGAAACTGAAACCCACACCACTTTTTATTTCCTCTACCATTCTTATCGTCACTCATTTGGTGGGAATCGTTGGGTTTTTATCGCCATGGAAGGAATATTTCATCGCCATTACTCCGATTCATCTCATGATATCCGCAGGTTTATTGGTTTATCATCATGAACACAAAAACCAGTTTTTTTGGTGGGCGATAATCGGACTTATGGCAGCAGGATACCTGGTGGAAGTGGCTGGAATCCATTCAGGAATTATTTTCGGAGCATACCAATACGACCACGCACTCGGACCCAAAGTATTCGAAACTCCTCCAATGATAGGAGTCAACTGGATGATGTTGATACTGGCTATCGGCAGCTTATTGTCGCGATTAAATATTCCTGTGTTAATTAAATCAATGCTTGGTGCACT
>CAZJLZ010000284.1:0-3479 GCA_964546775.1 uncultured Cryomorphaceae bacterium
GTAAAAATCTGCTTCATCTCCTGATCCGACTTCAGGTAAAATTCATCGTTGGGAAATCCAAAGCGAAATTCACGCCCGCGCTTACCAATATAACGCTTGGGTTTTTCTTTGTTCTCCCCATCCTTAATACAGAGCAGAATATCGTGAGACACTGCGTCTTCCTTGTGCGTGTAGTACGAATTGTTGGCGGCTACGTACTTTACATTGTGTTTCTCACAGATTTCCAACAATGCATCGTTTACCACCTGTTCCTCTGGTAATCCGTGACGATTCAGCTCAACATAAAAGTCATCACCGAAATTGTCCTTCCACCAAACGAATGCTTCCTCTGCTTGTTCCCGACCTTCGTTCAACAGCTTAAATGGAACTTCCCCCCACAAACCTCCGCTGAGGATAATCAGATCTTCTTTATACTCCAGTAACAATTCACGATCGATCCGGGGAACATAATAGAATCCTTCGGTGAAGGCATAAGAAGAAAGTTTACAAAGATTCTGGTATCCGTTTTTATTCTTTGCGAGCAATACGCATGGAAAGCCATCGTCTTTTGTGGAACGGTCTTTCCGATCGCGACAAAGGTTCAGTTCACAGCCAATGATCGGTTTGATTCCTGCCGCCAGTGCCTTTCTTACAAACTGAAACGCGGCCATCATATTTCCGTGATCGGTAATGGCCAAGGCCGGAAAACCCAGTTCCACGGCACGATTGACGAGAGAAGTCACATTGGAAGTGGACTGGAGAATCGAAAACTGAGAATGGCAGTGCAAATGCGTAAACACAGCGTCATTCAAATCGGTACTGATGGCTTTGACACCTTTGACCTTGAGGGAAACTTTCTCTTCTTTATTGGATAGATCTGCGAAATTGGCTTCTTCCAATTGAGGGGCTTCGTATCGCACCACGCCAACGTCTGTAATTTCAGGTATTTCTATTGCAGCAAACTGAATCAGACCAAAGAAACAGCGAGCAGTAGCATCAACGTCATACGCCGCATCGTGAGCATCAGCAAACGTTTCATTGAACAACTTTTCGTGCAGTTCTGTAAGCGTAGGCCATTTGTATTTTCCTCCTTTCCCACCGGGTAATTTGCAAAACTCAACGGACAAATCTTTGGTGTCGAGTTTGGACAATTCTTGCAGAATTTCGTGGTCGCAACCATCCCGGAACTGCTCTGCGGCTACAATGTTGATATCAAATTCTACGTTGTGGCCAACGGCATACTGCGCTCGACCGAGATCTTCAGCAAAGGCCGAGAGTACATCGCACAAAGGTTTTCCGTCTCGCTGAGCCCTTTCGGTTGTAATTCCGTGAATCTTCGCAGCATTATATGGAATATCGTATCCATCGGGTTGAACAATGAAATTTCCCGAAGAAACAAGCCCTCCTTTATCGTCGTGAAGCTGCCAGGCCAACTGAACCATTCGCGGCCAATTATCGCTGTCGGTGATGGGTGCTTTCCAGTTTTTTGGAAGTCCGGTGGTCTCAGTATCAAATATCAGGAACATGGGCGACTTTGAAATAATGTATTGTTTTCGGGAGCTTCAAATGTAAACAACCATGACATTGATATGTGACTGCGCATCGAAAAATTATCTTTTACTTTTCAACGATATGGGTTTGTTGTATGCATTCCAATGTTATACAAATCGAGGAAATAGAAAGCGGTTTAACCAAAGAATAAACGTGCAACAGACGTGGTTTTGTATTAAATTTGACAAGTGAGACTCATACTTTCAAATAGCCCCTGTTTACTACTTTCATGGATGCTGTGGTGTGCAACGGCCGTCGTTGCCCAACCCAAAGAACCCAGGGTCGAAAAAACTGAAACTTCGGGTTATGCTTTTCAGATCATCGAACAGATGTTCGAAAGTTGTTCTAAAGTTGGCACCATGGCTTGCGAGGTTCAGAAAAAAGAACGCTTTGATGGGGATTACGTCGAGGCAAGGTCGCGTATTAAAATGTCCAATCATCCGTACCGGGTTTATTTGAAACAAATTGACAGCGAAAACGGAATTGAATTGCTCTACAGCCACGATTCCAACAATGGTAAAGTGCTTGTCAATCCCAATGGTTTTCCCTGGATCAACATCAGTTTAGACCCTTATGGTTCGGTGATCAGAAACAACCAACACCACCTGATTTCAGATATCGGATTCAGCAAATTCAATCGTGTGCTCGCCCATTTGTTGAAGAAATATGAACACATTGGTGAAGAACTAACAAAGTACGAAGGCTCAGAATCCATCAACAATCGACGCTGCCATGTTGTGGAAATTCAAAACAAACAGTACAAGCTGACTACTTACACGACTGTTGAAGGAGAAACTACCATGAGCGTAGCCGACAAGTTCAATATCAGCGAGTATCGGATTATTGAGTTGAATCCTTCGGTTACGAGTTTTGGTAGTTTGAGTAGTGGGATGACTTTAACCATTCCAAACGATTATGCGCCGAGAATAAAATTGTTCATCGACGAACAGCGCTATATTCCAATGCGTTTTGAAGTCTATGACGAAACCGGAGCACTTTTCGAAGCGTATGAATACAACAGCGTGGTACTCAATGCTCCCTTCGATGAAAAGGAGCTGACTACAGAATTTCCTGAATACGGATTCTAAACTGTTTCTCTTTCAACATTCACCTTCCCACTCGCACAGAAATCTATCTAAAAAAGTCTGCATATAATTGTGACGGGCTTCGGCCATGGTTTTTGCTGATGTAGTGTGCATCCGATCCTTTAACAAAAGCAGCTTTTCGTAAAAATGGTTGATTGTTGGAGCATTACTGCTTTTATACGACTCAAAATTGTTGTGCATCTCCGGTGATATTTCCGGATCGTAGATGGGCCGGTTTCGGTTTCCACCATAGGCAAATGTTCGGGCAATCCCTACTGCGCCCATCGCGTCGAGCCTATCTGCATCTCGTACAACCATTCCTTCGAGCGACAATGGAGCTTCGGGTACATCGGCTCCTTTGTAGCTCACATTTTCGACAATCTGGATTACATCAGTTTTCACGTTTTCCGGAAAATCACCTTCGCCCAGCCACTCCCGAACAAGGGCCATTCCCTTTTGTACATCACCTCCGTGCAACTTATAATCCGCAACATCATGGAGCAATGCCCCCAGTTCGACGATCAACAAATCAGCGCCTTCCTCCTCACCTATCCGAAGCGCCAATCTACGGACGCGCTCTATATGCCACCAGTCATGCCCGGTGCCTTCACCGGTAAATCGCTTTCTTACATGTTCAGTAATTCGCGCTACAGCGCTTTCATAAGGTAATTTTGAGGGTGTAATCATGCTCAAATAAACGTCAAATAATTTCCAAACCAACGAATAAAATAAGATATTTGCGGCCCAATTAATAAAACGGGGTTTCGTACCCACAAACAATTAATGCAAAAAGCATGGCTGTAAAGATCAGATTACAAAGAAAAGGAAAGAAAGGTAAACCCTATTTCCACATTGTTGTTGCCG
>CAZJLZ010000285.1:0-3072 GCA_964546775.1 uncultured Cryomorphaceae bacterium
CCGGCGGTCAGCATAATACCCGAGATCCAGATTTCTACGTGCTTTCACGATGTAGGAAATCTGTCCGAGGTGATAGGAAAAATGTTCTGTGACATGAAAAAATGCGCCCAAAACGGTTGTATCAAATCCTTGAATCTTTCGCTTTTCTATCAGTTGATTCCCCTCAATTCGCTCGATGATGGGTTCGATGTCTGCCCGCAATCTATCCAGCAATTCAAACAGAAATTTCTGTGAATACTTTGTCGCAGGATCAAACTCCGATTGCCGGTTTCTTGCGTCCGGCGATTTTGCAACACCGTGCACCAACCATTGACGCACGTTGCCTTCGAGGTGCAACACCAGATTTCCAATGCTGTTGCTTTGTTCATTTGGCCGGTACCACAACAATTCTTCGTCGCATTCCCCAAGGCATTGCAACAACCGCGGCCAATATTCGCCAAACAATTTCAACCGGACTTCCGCCTGGAACGATTCTGCCAGCGTAGAGGAAAGTTTACTCTCCTGATTCATCTGTAGTTGCGGTTGAAGGAACTTTTTCGATGACGTAATTCAACACTTTCTCCAGCAAATGAACGCGATCGATTCCATGAACGTTGTGCGCGTGACCCGGATACAGGAAATAATCAACTTGCTTGCCGTTATCGATGAAGGATTTTAGCAAATCCATGCTATGGTCCATGGTAACAACATCATCTGATGTTCCGTGAATCAACAACAAATCTCCGGTGAGATTCGCGGTATACTCTTTCAAATCTGATAATTCATAACCTTCGGGATTCTGTTCCGGAGTATCCATATACCGCTCGGTGTACATCACCTCATAACTTCTCCAGTCACTGACGGTTCCACCTCCTACCGCTGCTTTGAAAACACCCGGTGTGCGCAACATGAGCGACGTCGCCATAAAACCGCCAAAACTCCACCCGTAAACCGCCATGTTTTCGATATCGGCATACGGCAGACTTTTTAAATATTCAACCCCGCTCAATTGATCCTGTATTTCAACAGTTCCCAACTGCCGGAATGAGGCCTGCTCGAATTCAATGCCCCGATGAGCCGTACCACGGTTGTCGAGCGTAAAGACGAGATACCCTTGTTCGGCGAGGTAATGCATCCACAGGCCGGCGCTGTGCAACCAGGCTTTGTTCACCAATTGCACGTGCGGACCACCATACACATACACCAACACCGGATAACTCTTCTCAGGATCAAAATCAGACGGCTTCACCAACCGCCCGTACAAATCCGATCCGTCGTCGGCAGGAATGGTCACGATTTCCGAAGTTCCTATCATCAAATCTTTGAGCGGATCTTCAGCCGTGTGTATTGTTTTGATGAATGTACCATCGGCCGAATAGAGATCATTGCGGGCTGGAATTTCAGGCGAAGACCATTGTACCATCACAAACCGGTGATCAGCACTCATCGTTGCGTCGTGGTAACCGCTTTCTTTCGTGATCCCGGTCATTTTAGTGCTCTTGAGATTTACCTTAAAAAGGTGCTTTTCGAGAACCGGTTCGAAAGCAGTAACAAAAAGTGTCTGCCCTTTTTCATCGAAACCGACAATACCATCGATATCAAAATCTCCTCTGGTGATTTGCCCCACCAGTTTTCCGTTGGATTTGTAGCGATACATGTGGTTAAACCCATCGCGATAGCTGTACCAGAGAAAATCTCCCGAAGCATCGGGAATGAAAATCGGTCCATGTTGTGGTTCGATGTATTTCTCCTGCTCCTCAGAAAACAAAACTTCGAGACGTTCGCCGCGTTGCGCGTCGTATCTCACCAGTTCCAGTCTGTTTTGGTCGCGGTTCAGTTCCACGAGATAAATGGATTTTCCGTCGGGACTCCAGGTCAGGTTCGTGAGGTATTTTTCCTTAGGTTCTCCGATTTGCAAATAATGCTTTTGTCCCGTAGAAGGATCAAAAACACCCACTTTTGGAATTTCGGTTTCTTTTCCTGACAATGGATACCGCACGCTTTTCAGCGCGGTAGGTTCGCTGGCATAATCCACCACAGGAAATTCCGGAATGTTCGATTCATCCTTTTCAAAAAATGCCAGTTTCTCTCCATTTGGCGACCAGAAAATCCCTTTTGTAATACCAAATTCTACGCGGGCAATGGCTTGTCCGGCCACAACAGCCTTATCTGAATGCGCAGTCACTTCGTGCACTTTTCCATCCTGCTTTTTGACGAATAGATTGTTTTCCAACGTGTACGCCAGCAACAAATCATCTGGATGAATGTCCGCGTTCGCGGCTTCGGAATCATAATCCATGACGAACCGCGTGGTTTCCGTTTCGATATTGTACACGAAAATTTTCTGGTAGTAGTCGAACAGAAATTCGCTGTTGCTGATCCACGACACCGAAGGGAAAAACCGCATGGCCAGATATCCGGTAGACTCTACGCCGGAGTTTAATTTTGAGAAAGTGATCTCCTGTTGGGTTTTGGACGTAGCATTTTTGATCACAAGGCGCGCGGCGTTCCCTTCGCCTTGCATAAAGCTGTATCCGGAACCTTCCGGCATCCACTGAAATCGTTGAAGCGGTTTGGGTTTGAGTTCACCATACGCACCGATCACGGCATCTCTGAGGCTAAGTTCCGTTCGCTCCTGCGCGACAAGCAAGGAAGGAGACATCAACAGGGCAATACATATTATCCAACAATACCTTTTCATCCGGGTGATTTAGGGTTATTTCATTAGCTCCAAAATTACAAGAATTGTCCAACCACCTTATGCGCGATTGCTCGGTGAAGCGATGTCTCAAAAAATTAGAAATTCAGAAAAGTTTCTGGTGAGAATCAATCATTCAATCCCTTCTTACCCTTTTTGAGGCGAAGAATTAGGAAAATGATACCGACAACGATCAGCAGCGCGAAGATGTACATCAGATATTGCCAGCCGGATTCGGGTCCACCTTCCACCTCAATATTCTGGGGTATTTGAGCCATACCAGTTGACGACATCAGAAACAGAAGAAAAAGCACAATGCCATTGCACATCCTGTCGCTTTTTCGGAATAGGGTTTTCATTTTTTCCATAGTATTTTAAATGTACAAAAAGCATTC
>CAZJLZ010000286.1:0-2659 GCA_964546775.1 uncultured Cryomorphaceae bacterium
ACTTTGCCAATTCAAATTTCAATTGTGATACTGGAGAGTTTTTGTCCGGGAGCGACATTACTGTCAGCCGTGATGAACAACAGGAAACGGCGATGGACTACATCATACCCTGGATCGACCGATGGTTAAAAGATAGCGAAACGGCATTTTTGCAGTTTGTCGAACTGACGCTGACAGATGACCGAACCACATTTGTTGAAAATTGTGTGGCTTTGGGCGTGGACGATGCATCGAAGAATCGCCTGACCGTATTTCCAAATCCTGTTGTCGACGTACTCCGTGTCTCCGGACAACTGGCTACGAGCATCGCTGAAGTTTCAATTTTCAACCTTCGCGGTGACCGCGTGTTTCATCAGGCGCAATTGAAAAACCAATCTTTTGATTTGGCCCACCTGTCACCGGGATTGTATAACGCCCAATTCACCCTGCAGGATGGCTCTTTGCAAATCCTGAAAATTGTGGTAGAATAGGGAAGGTTTACTCGTATCGAATATTCAACACCTTCACGGCCTGGTCCACCGGAACCGCAAATCCAATACCAGTAGAGTCAAATTTCTTCATCGTTACCAGTCCAATCACCTCACCCTTGCTGTTGATCAGTGGGCCACCGCTATTACCGGGGTTGATGCTCACATCGGTCTGAATGAACTGGCGGTCCTCAGCCATCCGGTTGCCGCTCACGATTCCTCGCGAAACGGTTTGTCCCAGATCCAGAAACTCAGGTGTACCGATGGCCATCACGTCATCACCCACTTCGTAGGCAGGTGCATCACCCGGTAAGCCCAGGGGAAGCGCCCGGTATCCTTTTCCTGTGTTGATCTTTACCAACGCAACATCGTAATATTCATCACTACGGACAACAGTGCCCTCCAGTTCCATTCCGGATGAAAAAACAATACGCACCTGATCGGATTTATCAACAACGTGGTGGTTGGTCAGGATCAGCCCCTCATCGCTGATAATTACGCCGCTGCCGTGTCCGTCATCCGTAATCAACGTCACCGTAGAGGCAATGCATCTTTTAATCAGATTGGATCCCATGTCGATATCGAGTTCCGTCATTTTCAGTACCGGGATAAAATCCGGTTCGTCAGCCGTCTCTCCATCCGTTTCTCCGCCCATAATGGCATCCACAAATGCCTCATCGGCAGTGAGGTGCGTGGTTGCCGTAATGAAAGCATCATCCAGATGAGCGCGTTTTCCTTCGATTCCTTCTCCAAATCCAAAAGTCGTGACATCCAGAACTACTTTTCGTTTGCGCTTATCAAACAACGACCACTTCAGTTCTACAAATGCATACGACATTCCCGTTGTGGTAGAAATCCATACATTCACGACCTCAGCACCGAGCAAAAAATCTTCGTTTCTTTTTGTGGAATGGCCGCCAAATAAATCAACGCTTTCGACGTGTACCTCCACATTGCGTTCGCTGAGTTCCCGTTCAATCATCTCTACCCAGAGCGCGAGATTCGATTCAAACGACCGCTGAACATACGATGTAAATAGAATTTTTCGCTGAGAAGCACCCACACTGCCAATCTCCTTCGAGTGGGGAATGTTGAGAACCAACTTCGAGAAATCAAGATTCTTCGTTTTCTGGTCGCCGATTAAATCTACCACTGGAACCAGATCAATCGCTACCCGCGATTCTATTTCAGCGCTTTCCAGGTATACCGGATGATGATTCTCTTTATAAATCAGCACCCCGCCGTTGCCCAGTTTTTTATTGGAGCTGGTTTGGGAAACTACAGAAGTACCTTCCATAATCAACCATGCTTTATCGGGATTGGTAATGAATTGCACCCTTTGAGCAAGGAGCTGGTTTCCAAAAAGCAGAGCAGGAATGAGTAATAACGACGCGGAAAATTTCATAAAGAGAGGGTTTTAATTGCTCCACGAAGGTAATAAAAAGCTGTAAGAGAGCTAAAGGAACTTAGGTACAGCGTCCTGAGGATGAAGAATGCGCCATTCCTTTGGCCACTGATTTTTCAGTTTTCCCGAAATGATTTTAGCCCATCCGCAGGGAATACCGCGATGGGTGCAAAGTACCAAACCATCGGGTTGACCGGCTACCGGAAAGGTAGATTTGCTCAGATAGGCAATCGCGTTTTCGTCGGTCATGGGCAGGGTACGGAGTACATCCGAATTGAGATCGGTACTCAAAGCCAGCGGTCCACCGGGGACGAGTTCGTTGCGGATTACACGACCAGCCTGTTGTCCGATGCTAAGTACGTGAATGTTCCTGGACAGGTGCTGAGCCAAATCAAACGCTTCTTCCGGTAGAAAAAATGTTTCGCCATGATGTTCGATCGCGGCAAAGCATTCAGCATTTTTCAACCAGCCTTTCAAAACACTGTTCAGTTCGGCGGAAGGCTGAATTTTCTTTTTTTCTTTTCGCCTGAAAGCGGGTTCTGAATGATTCCCCGGAATCTGCAATACGCTGATGAAGAAGCCTTCGCTTTGGGTGCGGTGCGGAAAACATCGATATCCGTATGAATCTCCGGTTTCTGAAGTTTCCACATTCCATTCTGCCGGAATCTCCAGCTTCAGCAAAGCTGCGCCGGTTTTTTCAATGATCGACTGAATGACTTCTTCGTTCTCGTGCTGGTTGTAGGTACACGTAGAATAGATCAGAAATCCGCCGGGTTTCAGGCATTGC
>CAZJLZ010000287.1:0-6590 GCA_964546775.1 uncultured Cryomorphaceae bacterium
TTTGTAATCGGCGATTTCAACGGCCAGCTCATTTCTGCCCAGGAAGCCATCCAGATTCTGGAAGAGAATTAAGATAGTTCGTTGTCAGAAATGCAAGCAGAGCTTGTCGAATTCAATTCCCCTCGAAGCAGAGCTTTGCGGGAATCGGGGCACTTTTCACAACACCCAGAACATTTCGGAAAATTAATTAACGGGCTAGAATTCGGGATTGAGAAATATTGTCAAATGTACGCTGGTCGTACAAATTCGGTGTTATTGACTCCTTTTTTTCGGAAAGCACAATGCTAATTGCAATTGCATCGAATAGCTGCTTTGGCACGTTTCATCACGGATGTGCGCTGTGTCGGAAATTTATCGAACGCAGAAAATTCGATTATTGAACTACCGAAAAGCGGGATATAATTCCGTTATTCGCTATGTTTGTTAGCGGTATAACAAGTTACCGGATCACCTCCATTACAAACGGCTCTATGCGGTTCAATTGATCCGAACGACCCCGTGCGGCCAGATTGTTACCACTCCTAGCCATTTCAGCAAGTTTTTTAAGAGCCAGCCCGGGTTCAGTCCACGTGAATTCCAAAAAGTACAAGCATAATTCCCAATTGTACATTCCTTTGGCAATGTTTTCCCGCTACATTTGATCAAAACTGCAGGACATGAAAATACTTCACACTTCTTTAATACTGATCCTTTCGATCAGCGCGTTTGCACAAAACACCCCCTGGTTCGAAATTCCAACCAATACAGTCAAAAAACTAAACACCATTTCCTTCGGGAGTTCATCTGTTGGATACATCGGTGGAAACGACAGTCTTCTCCTCAAAACGACCGACGGCGGTCAGTCCTGGGTGGAAGTGACAATGAGCGGTGCAAATTTTTCAGAATTCAACAGCGCTATTGTGAACCTAAAATTTGTGAACGAAACAACCGGCTTTATGGTGGTAGGTCAAACCGGCGGGGTTTATAAAACCACCGACGGCGGTTCTACCTGGTCGCAACTGCAAATTTCCGGAAACCTATGTTTTCCACATGGTTTGTTTTTCTGGAATGAACAAAACGGGTACATCGGAGGCTCAGGTTGTTTTCAGAGCGAGCTCATCGATATTTATACCGACGGAGTCACAGAACCCGCCGTGATCAATTCGACATCCTTTAATCCGGCCAATAAAGTGGTCGACATTGACTTTTTGGACGCCGACTTTGGTTTGGCCGCCAGCACAAGTCGCTTCTTGAGGACTACAGATGGTGGTATGACCTGGGATACGATACCTTCCGGAACGACGGATGTGTTGACTTCCATTGAAATTGTGAATGATACGTTGGCCTATGCCGGCTACATTGATGAAAGTGCTGGTTTCGGGCTCATAGAAACCCATGACGGAGGACTGACATGGACGATGGAAACCCAAATGCCCATCTTCGGCTATCCCGATTTCAACGACATAAAAGCTACAGCACAAGGATATCTTTATACAGTAAGCAAGACTGATTTCCTTGCAATGATTTTCGAAAAAAATGAATTTGGCTGGTGGTATTATAGCGTCAGTCAACCATTATATGCCCTGGATAGCTATGGCGCCAACACGATATTCGCTGTGGGTGACAGTGGCTTGGTGGTCACCAATGTAAATCCGGTGCTCAGTGTTTTTGAAACAGCACCGGATGAAAACCCATTATCTGTCTATCCGAATCCTGCAGAAGACAACCTTTATTTTGATCTCGGTGATCAAAACATTGGTACGCCTTCAAAAGCGATGATCTGGAACCTGAACGGGCAATTGGTCCTGGAAGAAAGCCGGGTTGATTTCAGAGTAGATGTGAGCGCGCTCAGCGCCGGAAGTTATATTCTTGAGGTTGTACAAAATGGCCGGAAATTCAGCACGCCGTTTTTAAAGAAATAACGGACTCCCTCGGTGAAAAAACTACGTTAAAGCTGCTCACATACCAGTACGAATCCACCCCTCAATAAAACCTAATCACCTCCAGTACAAACGGCTCTATGCGGTTCAATTGATCCGGACGCTCGCGTGCGGCCAGATTGTTACTACCCGAGGGAAGATAATCCGACAACGCCGGATCATCGGCATGTCGCGCGAGCATTCCTACCAGGTGTGTCGATTTGACGAATCTCGGCTCTCCGGCTTCATTGGTCGTTACAATGGCTACAATATTACCATTCTTCGATATCACGGGACCGCCTTTAAACCTTACTCCGTCCGGTATTTCAACAGAATAAAATTCAAATGCTCCGTTGTCGTCAAGTGAAGTAATGGTGCCATTTTCGTTACGCATGTCCCCGGAGCGACCTACCGCCATAATTTCGGTATTCGGAAAAGCCTGAGTCGTCGCCAGTCGGTAAGGCAATCGATTGGTTCGTTCCCAATCATCGCTCAGCATCTTCAAAACGGCTACATCCAAAGTGGCATCGCTCAAAACAACTTCCACCTTATACTCTGTGGTATCGTTTTGCCGAAGCCTTAAAAAACGGGCATCGCGCACGTCTGTGTACTGCGTAAGGAAATAACCATTCTGGCTGATCATAAACGCCGTAGGATTGGGATCGGTTGCTGGGCTTTCTTCTTCTACAATTTCTTCGGATTCGGTTTCTTCCACCGGCTCAGCAACACCTGAACCTGCGGTCTCCCCGCCTCCTTCGGATTGGAGATTTTCACCTTGTTCAACTGCTTCTGAGACCTGTTCGGTTTCCGTGCTATCCGTAAATTCCGATCGCGTAATGACGTAAGTCAGAATGACCGCGCCTATAATTCCAACCACAATCAGAATCCAGACCAAATACGGCGCCTTTCGAAATTCGGTCTCTTCAGGAACAACAGACCAGTTTTTCGCCTTATAGTTTTCATTCAACAGCACCATCAGATCTTCATAATGCTGTTGCTGCTGTATATCCCCTATAATCTGTAGATATTTTTCATAAGCAGAACGGAAACCTTTGTCTTCAGACAAGCGCTTTTCGAAAGCGACCAGGTCTTCCTGGTTCAGTTCGTTTTTGCTGACCTTTCCAAACAATATGATATCGTCGAATTCTACCATTGATCAGCTGATTTCGAGTAATTTTTGAAGTGCCTTTAATTTTCCTTTGACAGCACTTTCCTCGCTGGAAAATCCCATCCGCTGCGCTATATCGGCAAGCGGTACATTGTGCGCAATGTGTTCGCGCAAAATGGTGCGACCCGGTTCAGCCAGGGTTTTTAATTGGTTGGAAAGTTTTTTGACCCCTACGATTCTGCTTCTGATTTTTGTCGCGTCCAGATCGAGGAATTCATGAATGTGACGTACATTATTTTCATCCATTAATTTTTCGCGCAATAAATCCATCCATAATATGCGGGCAATGGAATAGATATATAAAGTCAGGTCAGCAGATTCATCAACCTGCTTTTCACGGATTCGCTGAATCAATACAAATACCGAATCGTGAAAAATCTCACGCGCTTCATCCATAGAACCGGTGTTGAGCGTGATAAACCTTAATATTAAAGGAAAATTATTCTCGTACAGCCGTTGGATTACCTTTGGTTCCTGATCCACTAAACCGCTGAACTGAATTTTTTCCTTCATATCATCGTACCATGTAGAACTTCAAATGTACCGATCATTCACAACTGAAATTCAGCCCGACCGTCTCCTTTTCCACATGTCGGTATTAATAAGGATTCCGAACAATCAATTTATGCGTTTCCATGTACCCGTTCTGCTCATCCATTATGCGGATAAAATACATTCCTGTTGATAATTCACTCCCAAATTTTACTTCCAGAATTCCGGATGCATCAACTGAAAAATTCCTGGAGATAATCTGTCTTCCACTTACGTTATACAAAACCACACCAAGATCAGAAATTTTACGGGAGACACGTATTCCAAACCGGTCGGTTGCGGGATTCGGAAAAACTTCGAAAATCTTTTCCGCCTGAACTTCCGGAACCCGATCGCAGATATCATAATGAATGGTAATGGTTGCTGCATCATCATTGCAGGGACCCGAAACCTGATAGGTGTACTGATACACACCCGAGCCATCTAGATTCGACAGAATTACCACATTGCCCACTAAACCTCCGGATGAATCCGTGTCGAGCCATTCTCCATTGGGTTCCGCTCCATTCAGATAGGAAGGCAAAATAACGGTGCCGGTGAAATCTGTACAGAAATAAATAGTAGAATCCGCTCCGGCCGAAATCATTTCAATTTCCTCTTCAATAATAAAAACACCTATTCCCGATTCATTTTCTGCTGTACTTCCCAGACGAAAAACATAATTCTCTCCCTGGTTCGCAGTGAATGTAAGCGATGCGGCAAATTCTCCACAGGTATCGGGTTCACTACAGGCAATCAGTTCCAGATTTCCGCTTTCGCAGGTGTTTTCATAAACGGCCATTCGTGTGCTAAAATCCGAAAGTGCGCAGTTGTTCCAGGTGACTTCTCCGGAGCAGGCTGCGGAATAAACATACCAGAGATCATTATGGATCTGATTGAATCCACAATCATCGGTATCCAGCGTATCACCCCAGGTAAAAGAATCCTCGTTGGTGTATGAAGTATATTGATTGGTGAAAGCAGGAAAAACATCTCCGCAGGTAAAGTTGTAATTGTCAGGATAGCAATCCACAGTGAGCTCATACGATACATCGGTACAGATTTCATCCTCCAGAGATTCTACGTTAAAAAAGACGACAGCATCGTTGTTGAACGGCCCGAAATTATACACCCCGGATTCGGAGATTTCTTCGGTATATCCGCCAATACTGGACGATACTTGATATGGTCCGGAATTTCCAATGGTAACGACCGTAGCCGACACAAAGAAGCTCTGGAAATCATTCAAGCCATTGCAAAACGTCTGATAACCGATAACCGGCATTGCACAAACATCCATACAGGTTTCGGTAAGATTAAACGTTCCGGAGCCCCCGCCCGATCCTGGAAATTCACCCAACCTGATATAATAGGTATATCCTTCCACGACATTCCATTCCACGGTAGATTGTGTCCCGCCGTCATCGTCGTTGCACACAACCAGATTCAGCAAATCATTGGGACAATATTCTGCATACACAGCAAGGCGGGTATCCAGAAAAGTACCGTTTACCGTTGTAACCTCCGCTATACCATCACATCCCGCAGTGTATTCATACCAAAGATCTTTATCTATTTGGGCTCCTCCGAAGAAAGTACATCCGATGTTCTCGAAATGCGATGGTCCGTCGGTGGTAGCTTCAACATTATTGAAAGGAATACCAATGGCGGGTTCAATGACTACAGCGTTACTGCAAAAGTCGTTTTCCGGTATCTCACCGCCACAATTCTCAGTCAGGGAAAAAGTTCCGGCTCCACCTCCAGAGAATTCATCATTCCCAATTCTCAAAATAAACTGATCACCAGGAGAAATATCCCAGCTCACCTGACTTTGTCCGAATCCCTGATGGTCGTCGTTACAAGTTATTAAATTACTGAGATCAACAGGGCAGAAATCAGCATATACGGCAATACGCGTATCCAGTGTAGTTCCTCCAAGTGTACTCATGGTTGCAGTACCTTCGCAGGTGGCCGTATAACTGAACCATATATCATTGGTCATTTGTCCGGATCCGAAAACGCTACAGGTATTGTCATCTTCGTGGCTCGGACCGTCTGTTTCTGCGTTAAAAGTGGAAAATGGAATCGCAGGATTCGCGGATACAGTTATTGCGTCTTCGCAGTACTGGTTTTCAGGCGGTTCTTCGCCGAAACATATTTCCGTAAGATTAAAAGTGCCGTTTCCACTACCAGGACCCGGAGATTCACCTATTCTGATCAGATAAATACCCCCTTCCTCAATTTCCCACGTGACTGAACTTTGATAACCCGCTCCAAAATCCTCGTTACAGGCTTGCAGTTCGTCGGTAGTCGGCGGGCAGGCAAATGTATACACAGCGATTTTTGTGTCGAGGATGGTTCCACCTACTGTAGATACTGTGGCATTGCCATCGCAGGCTGCTGAGTATAAAAACCAGACATCATTCTCGATCTGGCTCTCGCCGTCAACTTCACAATTTTCTTCGCCCATATGGGGCAGTCCGTCGGTGGTTGCCCCGAAAGTGCTGAATGGTATTTCATTGGCAGGATTTATAAATTGAGCACTAAAACATTCATTATTTGCAGGAGATCCCGAGCAATTCACTTCTGAAATTTCGACGGTAGCTGATTCTCCACCTTCGGTTCCATCGACGGTATAGGTATAAATGCCGACCGGACTTACACCGGGATCATACAAACCATCGACTACTTCGATTCCATCAGGATCGGTCCATACACCACCCGGATCCGGAGTACCTTGCAGAGCCGCAATTAATTCAAACGACGGATCCTGAGTGCAGACATTGATAACCGTACTTTCCCCGGGATCAGCAGACAAAAAGGATACAGCAATAAAAATATTACTGAAAAGAATTAAAAGAGTTTTCATGGAATTCTTATTGGTTCATTTCGGCTAATGTACCGACAAAAAAAATATCATGAAACAGGCACCATGTGAATCTTCAAAAGGTGCGTCAGCGAACCACGACCTTCTGGCTAATTGCTGCGCGGTT
>CAZJLZ010000288.1:0-4175 GCA_964546775.1 uncultured Cryomorphaceae bacterium
CGGGTGGAAATTAAAATCCTTAAAGACTGACCATTGGTCGGTTCCATCTGCCGTTCGTAATATTGCATGACGGTGCCCAGTGGTGCACTTATACTTTTACCGTTACGAAAATTCTGTGTTATGAAAACGCGATTTATTATACTATTCGCCGGTTTGATGCTGGTGGGCATTCAATTACAGGCCCAACAAGTGCTTACGCTCGAAGCATGCATCGATCATGCAATGCTCAACAATCTCCAACTCAAACAGGTCGATTTGAATGTGGACCGTGCCCGATACAATAAGGACCGGGCGTTGGCAGATTTTCTTCCGTCTGTTAATGGGGGTGCGAGCTATGGGTTTAATTTCGGACGACGAATTGATCCTTTCACCAACACTTTTGCAACCGATCAGGTAGAGTCATCAAATTTATTTGTGAGCGCTTCTCTAACCCTTTTTGCAGGTTTGACAAAAGTCAATCTGCATAAGCAAAGCAAGTATGCATGGTTGGCAAGTCAGGAAGATGTCAATGGTGCAGAGAATGATTTGCGGCTGAATATCACCACCGCTTATCTGAATGTTTTGTTCGCCCGTGAATTGCTCGAAATTGCCAACAACCAGTTAGAGTCTACACAACAACAGGTTGATCGTACAGGAAAGCTTGTAGAAGCAGGACAATTACCCCGCGCCAGTCTCTACGATCTGGAATCGCAAATGGCGAGCGAAGAGTTGAACCAGGTGAACGCGGAGAACGATCTTAGTCTTGCGAAAGTCAGTCTTATTCAACTGTTGCAACTCGAAGGAGTGCAGCCCGAAGACATAGCTGTAACTGCCCCCAATATTGAAAATCTGGAACCAACCATGTTGTTGGTTAATCCGGAAGAAGTCTATCAGACAACGTTGACTTTAATGCCAGAAATTCAAGCGGCTCAGTATAGAATCGAAGGATCAAGAGCCGGCCTCGCCGCCGCGAAAGGTAGACACAGCCCTACTCTTTCATTCGGCGCACAAATAGGTACGGGGTACTCAGGTTTGAACTACGAGCAACGAATTGTCGGATACCAGCCTGTAATTATAGGACAGGTAGTCGGTTCCGATGATGAGGTAGTAACCATCACCGAACAACCCATTATTGTCAATGACGGAGTGAAGCCTTATGGCGATCAGTTTCGCGATAATTTCAACCGCAATCTGGCTTTTAACCTGAGCATTCCAATATTCAACGGCTGGCAGGTGCGCACCGCCGTGAAGCAAGCACGCATTGATCTGGAGAGCGCAGAAATTTCATTGCAGGAAAATAAAAACGCACTCTATCAAGACATTCAACGCGCACACGCAGATGCAGTAGCTTCATACAAACAATTTGTATCATCTCAAAAAGCCGTAGCTGCCTTACGCGAGAATTATCAGTACGCAGAAGCGAGATTTGAACAGAAAACCATCAATGCGGTTGAATTTTTTGATTTCAAGACCAGACTTGCAAACGCGGAGTCCAATCTGGCTCAGGCAAAATTTAATTATCTTTTCCGGTCTAAAATTATCGACTTTTACCAGGGCAAACCAATATCTCTGGAATAGTTAAAATCAACTTCGAATGTTCAAGAACAAAAAAAGAAATTACCTGATTTTGGGCCTGCTCGTTGTTGTTTTGGTGGTAGTTGGAATTGTACGTAAAAAATCCGGATCAACTTCCCACAAGGTGATTACTGCCACCGTGGAACGCCGTGATCTAACGGAATCTGTAGCAGCGAATGGAAAAATTCAACCCGAGAATGATGTAGTGATTAATTCAGATGTTGCGGGTCAGATTGTGGAACTGCACGTCCGTGAAGGAGAAAGAGTGCAACAAGGTGATCTTTTGTTGAGAATAAACCCCGATTTGTTTGAATCTGCATTGAGCAGATCAGAAGCCGCACTCAACAATGCCCGCGCCAATTTATCCACTGCTCAGGCGCGACTGGCACAATCAACTGCACAATTTGTTCAGGCCGAAAGGAGTTTTCAACGAAACCAAACACTTTTTGATCAGAAGGTTATTTCTGATGCTGAATTCGAGCAGGCCGAAGCAAATTATTTGGTAGCTCAAGCTGATAAAGAAGCATCTGAGCAAAGCGTAGAAGCAGCTCGTTTTAGTATCGCCAGCTCACAAGCCACCCGGAACGAGGCCGCCGACAATCTGAAAAGAACTTCCATTTTTGCTCCCCGCGATGGAATAGTATCTGCATTGGCACGCGAAGTTGGCGAAAGTGTTCTCGGAACTCAACAGATGTCTCCAACAGAGATTATGCGCATTTCTGATATGAGTGCGATGGAAGTAGATGTTGACGTAAACGAAAGCGATATTATTCGTATTACTCAAGGAGATACTGCGTTGTTGGAAGTGGATGCATATCTCGACAGAAAATTCAAAGGTATCGTGACTGAAATCGCAAATGCCGCCAAAAATATCGGAGGTATGAGCACGGATCAGGTTACAAATTTCTCTGTTAAAATCAGTATTCTGAAGGATTCGTATGTCGATTTGATTTCGGAAAATGCTGCCTGGCCGTTTCGTCCGGGGATGTCCGCTACGGTTGAAATCCTTACCAAAACGGGTAAAGATTTGCTGACAGTACCCATTGAAGCTGTAATTACCAGAAGTGATACCACGGGTAGTGGAAACCGTTTTCAGGCGAAATCCGATACTTTAATTAGGAATAAAGATGAAAAGGACATCGTCTGTGTTTTTCTGTATGATAACGGAATTGCCCGTCTGACTCCGGTTGAAACCGGTATTCAGGACAATAGATACATCGAAATAACATCGGGTATTGAGGAAGGAGTTGAAGTTATTCGTGGCCCCTACGATGTGGTTTCCCGGAAACTCAAAAACCGGGATGAAGTAGAGCGCTCCACGCAGGAAGAAGTATTCAATGTAAAGAAGTGATCTGTGGCGCTGATTCTTTCTGTTGATACAGCTACAAAAGCCTGTTCAGTTGCCATTGCGGTTGACGGGGAAACCATCGATTCTAAAATTCTCAATGGTGCGCAATTCAGCCATGCAGAGAATCTGCACCTGATGATCGACGATCTGTTGAAATCTAATTTGATGAAACCGACAGATCTGGATTCTATAGCGGTGAGTGAAGGTCCCGGTTCTTATACCGGTTTGCGCATCGGGGTTTCGGCGGTAAAAGGATTGTGTTTCGCGCTCAGAAAACCAATGATTGCACTCAGTACCTTGCGCATTTTAGCCGAAAATCCTGTGGTCATTTCAACCGATGCCGATCTGTTTTGTCCAATGATCGACGCGCGTCGCAACGAAGTTTATACAGCCTTGTTCAACCGTCAGGGAGAAGATGTGCGGCCGGTAGAACCATTGATTCTGGATGATCATTGGTTTGAGGATTATTTGAAACAACACCGGATAGTGTTTTTTGGCGACGGTGCTGCGAAATTCGAATCTCAGATAGAACATCAACATGCTTCTTTTGTTGCAGATGTATGTCCGAGAGCAGCAGATATGTCTGGGCTTGCAGAAGAAAAATATCGCCAGGGAAAATTCGAGAACATCGCTTATTTCGAACCTTTTTATCTGAAGGAATTTGTGGCAGGAAAACCCAAAAAACAGAATTAAGGATTGCGCTGGTAAAACTTGAAACCACCCTGTTCCTCCGGGAGCGAAATACTGGGTCCGGAAATATCCGGAAAGGTATTCTTCGTTGAGAAATAAACCGGTTTGTCAATCGGACCATTGAGCAGCCAATCGTTGACGCGGTTATTAAAGTCGGACTTGTCTTCCTGGCTTAGTTCGTTGTAGCTTTCGGCTTCGGAGAGATGCAGCAATTCATTTTTGAATTTCGTAAGCGCATCCGTATCCTGAGGAGGTTGAATTCGGGCATAGAAAAACGGGGCATAACTCTTATATCCAATGGAGGTGACGTAGACATCTTTGCCTTGCGCCGTTTCGAAAAATTCAATAGCAGGTCGTTGGGTGTAGCTTTCAATCTTAGGTACCACCGACACCATGTAGAGCATCAAAGTAATGGCCGTTGCTGCAGAAATGCAAATCAATCCGCGGATCATGAAGCGTTTGAAAAAGAACCAGGACGAAACGAATACCATCAACAGAAAAAATACGCCAACAAAGAACTCTAACCCCGACCATTCTACAGAAGGATTGTTGAAACTTGCAGCAGCAAATGGATCGTTCATTT
>CAZJLZ010000289.1:0-5436 GCA_964546775.1 uncultured Cryomorphaceae bacterium
TGGGAGTCGATTCCGTTCACTTCTCAATATCAAACACCCCCCACAAATGCACCAATACACCAAGCATCGTCATGTAACCGGTTCTCAACTTTTCGTCGTAGTGTCTTGGCGGCAAAAAAATAATGTCCACGAAGGCGCCAAGACACTAAGCTCCATATCTTTAACCTTTACTCAGCTTTATGCCTTAGGGTCTTAGTGGCAAAAAAACATGGCCATGCGTTCGCAAAGACTTGAATCATTTCCACGGAATTTTCTTCAAAAGCCTTCCGAATCGTCAGATATTTGACATAAAAAAACCGCCTCCGGAAAGGAAGCGGTTTTTCAGAAAAATATTTTTTCCGAATTAGTTGGCGAATACAGCGGGAATATTTGTTTTTTCGCTTTCCTTTTTGCTGTAACCAAATAATTCTTCAAGTGTCAACTCACGGTATTCACCAAGTTCCTTCAGAACTTTGTGATCTACTAAATTGTGGTTTCCGATAACACAGTAGGTGTAGGTGTTGCCTTTGATGTTTCCATCAAAAAATTGCTGGAGTTTATCGAAATCCATGGTCTGCAAGGTTTCATAAATCGGTTTGTTTCTGTCATAATCCAGACCCAGTTTGCGGGCACTTTCATAACTCCAGAAAATGCTTTCGCGGGTTGTGCGGTTTGTTTCGATTTGTTTCATTGCAGCATCTCTGGCCGATTCAAACTGAATATCGGCCTTTGGCAAGTCATTCATCAAATCGAGCATTGCTTCACTGGCATCCGGAAGTTTATCAACCTGAGCCCCGATATACGCTCTAACGTAATGCGATTCATCTGCACGGGTCGGAGTGGTGAAAAAGCTATACGCAGAATACGCCAGGGCTTTGGATTCACGGATTTCCTGAAAAACAATGGATGACAACCCGCTGCCAAAATATTGATTGAACATACTGGCAGCCGGCAACAACGTCACATCAAACTGAGGTCCTTTCGCGAGCATCATCATTTCGCTTTGTACCATATCGTAATCTACAAAGAGCACCTGGTTGGTCTCCAGTGGAAGTTCTTCATAAGTCTTTGATTCCGGATATGGAATGAATTGTTGAGGTATTTCGTGATGTTCGTCCAGTACATCCATTACGTCTTCACTGCCTTGTGGTCCGTAGTAAAAAATCCGATGATTGTAAGAAGTAAGGTTCTGAATTTTTTCGGTCAAAGCTTCCGGTTCCAGCGCACGGAGCTCTTCTTCGGACAATTGATTTCTGAAAGGTGAGTCAGGCCCGTATTGGGCGTAACTGGCCATGGCCGTAAACAGAATTTTACCTTTGCTGCGAAGATCATCCTGGCGTTTTTTCAGAATACCGTCTACCAGATTTTCCAGTGCTTCTTCATCCGGTTGAACGTCGGCCAGAATATTTTCAAACAGCATTATTCCTTGTTCCAGGGATTCGTTCAATCCCCGAAGGGTTACATAAATCTGATCGCGGCTTGAAAATACGTCGAAGCTGACACCGAGTTTGAAAAGTTCTTTTTGAAGTTCTTCAGGAGAATAGGTGGAGGTACCAAGGTATGGAAGGTATTCAATGGCAAGCGCCATTTCCTTATCGTGATCCGATCCCATATCCAGAATGTAATAAAGACTGAAAAGCTCGTTGTTTTTGTTTTTAATACTGCTGAATTCCAGTCCGTTCTTCATTTTTGAAGTTTCAATCTCCTTTTTATAATCCACAAAAATGGGTTGAACCCGATCCGACTCAACAGAATCCCATTCCACGTAGAAAGATGATTTGCTTTCGCGATCTATCTCAACCGGGGTGATGATGGGTTTGTCCACTTTTACCGCCAGATTTTCACCGTAGCGTTTGTTGACCTGCACATAGTTGTCATTCAACCATTCGTTCGCGAAATCGACGATATCTTCTTTTGTGAGACTATCCATTTTATCAAATTCATTGACGATGTCGTTCCACTCCCGGTGATACACAAAACTATTTACCATTTTACCGGCCCGGGCCCAGTTGGATTCACTTCGGCGGAGTTCACTCAATTTAAGATCTTTGATCACGGCTTCAACCATCCAGTCGTCAAACTCTCCTTCTTTGATCATTTCAATCTGATCGAGCAACAATTCTGCTACCTCATTCAGATCCTGATTCTCCCGTGGAGTGCCGTTCAAAGTGAAAACAGAATAATCGGTGAATATTGAAGGAGACGAATAGGCGCTGATCACCTTTTGTCTTTGCACGAGGTTGAGGTCGATCAGGCCGGCTTTTCCATTTGAAAGGATTCCGTCCATAACCTGCAATTTCAATGCTTCTTCTGAGCTGGCGCCGGGCAAACGGAAACCTATCGTAACAAATTCGGGTTGAACACCTGTTACTTCGCGAACAATTGGTTCTGTAATGGGTTCTTCCCGGGCAACTTCAAATGGAGCAATTTCGCCCGGTTCATAGTGACCGAAATACTTTTCGATTACATCAATCGCTGCATCCGGATCAATGTCTCCGCTCAATACAATAGCCATATTATTCGGGACATACCGACTGTCGAAATACGCATGGATTTTCTCCATCGATGGGTTTTTGAGGTGATCGCTGGTCCCGATCGTGGTCTGTGTTCCGTACTGATGATTTGGGAAAAGACTCTCCATCATCGTGTAATAAGCCTTTCGGTTGTCGCTGTCCTGGGTTCTGTTGAATTCTTCATAAACCGCTTCGAGCTCGGTATGAAAAAGGCGCAATACCAGTTCGTTGAATCTTTCTGATTCGACTTTCGCCCATTTTTCCAGTTCATTGCTGGGTATGTCGTTGATGTACACCGTTTGTTCGTACCATGTATATGCGTTGGTCCCCTGAGCTCCGAGCGAACCGATCATTTTGTCGTATTCGTTGGCGACAGCAAACTGAGCAGCGAGTGCAGAAAGGCTGTCGATCTGACCGTAAATCGTTTTGCGTTCCTCCATATCAGTAGTCAGCCGATGCTTTTCGTACAAATCTGAAATCTGGTTCAGCAATACTTTTTCAGATTCCCAGTCTTTGGTTCCGTACTTCGATGTTCCTTTAAAAAGCATGTGTTCCAGATAGTGGGCCAATCCAGTGGCGTCGGAAGGATCCTGTTTGCTGCCAGTGCGAACAGCGATCTGGGTCACCACGCGCGGTTCATCACGGTTTACGGACATGTATACTTTCAGGCCGTTGTCGAGGGTGTAAATCTGTGCTCCGAGCGGATCACCTTCTACCGTTTGGTATTCGTATTTCGATTCATTTTTTGTTTCAGATGTGTTGTCGGTACAGGAAGAGATACCCAACACTATAAACGCCAAGGCGGAAACCCGGGCCAGATTTTTCAAATTCATAGTTGTAATTGCTTGTTAGTATATATCCAGGTTCAAGTTCCCGGAAAGTTTGCCAAGGTTCGGATTTTTTTTCACCATAGCTTCGAATTTTTGACTATTGGTGTACAGGGCTGTTGGTTGGTCGGATTGTTCAATTTCAAATGAAATTTCGATAAAGAAGTTGTTCAGTTTTTCACGCAAAAATTCCAGCATGTCTCCTTTTTCACGGTTCAGTTCCAACTCCTGCGCTGAGTTTTTTATCTTCAGCTTTACCTGATGATTCTCCAGAATTTCAGGATCAGAAAGCGTAAGTGTAGAATAAAAGCTTTCCCTGCCGGCTTCACGAATTCTGGTAGAATATTCCTTCCAGGCCTGCATCAATTGTTTTTGGGTAAAAGTATCGTCCGGTCGAATGGTGTCGGCAGTGTTGTTTTCTTCCAGGCTACCTGCTTCGGTAGGGGCTTCTTCTTCCACAAGTCCCGCTGAAATAGATACCGAAGCAGATTGAAATTTTGCCATAAACTTTTTCCGTTGCTGCGTTTTGGTAACATCAATGGATTCTTGCACTTTCCCGTGATCCTTTGAGCTGGATTGCTGAACTTCAATTGCTGTATTCCTGGCAGATACCGGCTCAGGATCGGGAACAGGTTGTTCATTTGCCGGCGTGTACTTCGATTTCGGTTCTTTCAGGTCAATGGGTGCCTGAACTTGCGATGGAGGTTTTACATCAGAAGTGGTTTTAGCAATCGGCGGTGACGACTGAGGAGCTGAAGCTTTGTGCGTTACCTGTTCGTTGTTGTCGTTATTGCTTTTTTTTTCAGTTATGGCGCAGAGTTTCATCAACGCAAATTCAACCAACAGACGTTTATTTTTGCTGCTTTTGTATTGAACATCGGCATCGTTTAACACTTCCAACGCCTTAAAAATAAATCGCACTGAACAAAGTTTGCTTTGCTCCTCATAGCGTTGTCGGATTGAATCGCTCGTTTCAATCAATCCGAGCGTTTTGGGATTGTTGCACATCATCAGGTTTCGGAGATGCTGCGCAAGACCAACGATAAAGTTGTGACCGTCAAAACCTTTGTTGAGTATTTCATCATACACGATTAAACTGGCTGGAATCTGATGTGCTATCACGTGATTGACCATTGTAAAATAGTAGTCGTAATCAAGAACATTGAGGTTTTCAACAACCGATTCGTAGGTAAGTGAATTACCTGAAAAACTCACCAACTGATCGAACATTGAAAGCGCGTCGCGCATGGCTCCATCCGCTTTTTCAGCGATGATGTTCAATCCCTCCGGATCTGCCTGAACGCCTTCTTGAGTGGCAATACTCTGCAAATGAACGGCAATATCACGCACGGTGATTCGCTGAAAATCAAAAATCTGGCAACGCGACAAGATGGTTGGCAAGATTTTGTGCTTTTCGGTCGTTGCCAGAATGAAAATGGCGTGGGGCGGCGGTTCTTCCAGGGTTTTAAGAAATGCGTTGAAGGCCTGCTGGGAAAGCATATGAACCTCATCAATGATGTAAACTTTGTAAGATCCAACCTGAGGTGCAAACCGTACCTGATCAGTTAGATTCCGAATGTCGTCTACCGAGTTATTCGAAGCAGCATCCAGCTCAAAAATGTTCAGACTGAAATCGGTTTCGGTTTCTTCTCCCTTTTCCTTCGCCGCGTGTTTATTGATTTCATGGGCAAGTATCCGTGCACAAGAAGTTTTTCCAACTCCGCGTGGACCACAAAACAGGAAAGCCTGAGCCAGATGATTGTTATCGATCGCATTGCGCAGTGTGCCGGTAATGGCAGATTGTCCAACTACTGTATCAAAAGTAACAGGCCGGTATTTTCTGGCGGAGACGACAAAATTGTCCATTGAAATCAGAAATTTTTTGAATGAACAAATATAGCCGATTTAGCAGGCTGCACGAATCATGTTGATAAGTTGCAGCAAGTTTTACCCGGATTTTCAGTATCTATTAAAACACTCATTACAGAAAATATTCCCGGGCATATTTATCCAAACCAATATTGGGAAAACGTTCGTGAAGCAGTTTATTGTCTGAGGCAAACAGCTCCTTTAGCTTTTCCAGCTCCTGATCCGACCATTTTAGAGGTTTTCCATTC
>CAZJLZ010000290.1:0-4102 GCA_964546775.1 uncultured Cryomorphaceae bacterium
AGAAGCAGCCATTTCGGCCATGGTTGGTATTTTTAAAGAGGCGGTTTCGCTCATGTTAGTTTTTTTCGTCGATCCATTTTGACCGCTCTGCCTGCGGGAATGCCCACGGTGCGCCGTTGTTCTCTACATTGTTGAACATAGCAGTAATGGATTCTGGTGATTTAGATTCTTCCATAATCAGATAGCGGCGCAGGTCCATGATAATCGCCAGCGGGTCAATATTCACCGGGCAGGCCTGAACACAGGCATTGCACGTAGTGCAGGCCCAAAGTTCCTCTTCCGTAATGTAATCGCGGAGCAAGGCTTTGCCATCGTCATAATCTTTCCCGTGCTTGCGAAGATTTTTGCCTACTTCTTCGAGACGGTCGCGCGTATCCATTACAATTTTTCTCGGTGAAAGAAGCTTTCCGGTGATGTTCGCCGGACATTCGTCCGTACATCTGCCGCATTCGGTGCAGGTGTAGGCATCCATGAGACTTTTCCAGGTGAGGTCCTGAACATCTTTTGCTCCGAAAGGCTCGGGAGCAGGCGCATCTTCGGCCGGAGCAGCATACGGATCTGCCGTCGGATCGAGCATTAATTTAACCTCACTGGTGACAGCATCGTTGTTCGCAAACTGACCTTTTGGTTTGAGGTTGGAGTAATACACATTTGGAAATGCGAGCAGAATGTGAAAATGTTTGGAGTAGGGGAGATAGTTCAAAAAGATGAAGACGCCTACAATGTGAAACCACCAGGTGACTCTTTCAATGGCTGCCAATTGAAATGCTCCATCGGGTAGAAATCCAGTAATCCATTGGCTTACCAGAAAACCTTCGTGGCCGGGAAGTACAGCATAGTGACCCAATTCTTTGGGTAATCCTCCAAGTTCGGCGTACTGCATCAGCACCGAGTCGGCGGCATTCATGGTCAGGAAAGTGGCCATCAATGTAATTTCAAAAATCAGAATCAGGTAGGCATCTGTGGTCGGCCACTTGGTCATTTCACGTTTGTGGAACCGGCTGATGCGCAATACCCACCGGCGCAGGATGAAAACGACACAACCGACGATCACCAGCAAAGCGAGAACTTCGAAAGAATTGATCAGAAAATGATACAATCCATGGCCGAGAACGGGAGCGAACAGTCTGTGCGTACCCAGCGCACCGTCGAGAACGATCTCGATGATTTCAATATTGATGATGACGAAACCGAGATAGACGAAAATATGCATCAATGCCGGTATCGGTCGAACCACCATTTTGCTTTGACCCAATGCTACGCGACTCATGATGCCCCAGCGTCTGGCGGGTTGATCCGAGCGGTTGAGCGGTTTACCGAGACGGATGTTGGCGACTATTTGCCAAACGTTTTTGGAAAACAGCCCTAGTGCTGCAAGAAGGACAACGATAAACACGACATTGCCTATTCCCATGCTATTCTTCGTTTTTCAGGTCCTCTTCGAGTTGCTGCCGAAGGGTTTCAATATCCCGTCTGGACAACTGGACTTTCTTCTCTTTTTTACCTCCAAATACAGAAATCTTCACATATCGGTCTGGATTAACGCGCAGGTCTTCCAGCAATAAATCCAACTGATTGCTCGCGCTTGAAAGTTTGTTGTAAAGGCTGTCGTTGTTGATGAGCATGCCCATGGTTCCCTCTCCACGATTGATTTTGCCGGTAATCATATTCACCTCATGCATGGCAAGTGATGCGTTGTCGATAACAGTTTTGAGATTGCTGGCCAACAAACTGTCGCTGATGGCAGAAAAATTCTGAATGACGTTGGTAAGTTCCTCGTTGTTGGATTCCAGATTTCCGCTGATCGATTCCACATGAGATAAAATCATAGACAGTTTGGCCTTTTCTTCTTGTACCAGGGTATCCAACCTGAAAGCGGTAACTTCCAATGATTCCAGCGTTCCTTTGATGCTCTGGAAACTCGCGACCAGATTGTCCTGTGTATTTTCATTGAGGATTGCCTGAAAAATGGTAATCATCGAATCGATGTCGGAAAGGAGTTCCTCTGTTTTGAGCTTCAGAGGCAAAATCTCTTTGTTCACAGATTCCATTAATCCCGTTTCGATACGGCTTTCGAGTGTGTCTCCGCTCTCGGCCATTGTGAGGCTCCTTCCCAGTTGTAATTCAATTTCTTTTGATCCGAGTAAGCCGCTGCTTTGTATACGGGCCTTACTGTCAATGGGTATACGCAGGTTCTTTTCTTTGATAATGATTTCCAACAACAGACTCCGGGCTGTGTCGGATTGTAGTTCTACTGATTTAACTTGTCCTACTACAAAGCCATTAATCACTACGGGGTTGGAAGGTTGTATTCCGTCGATCCGGTTGTAAATGCAATAAAAAGTTCTTTGGTCCGAGAAGACGGAAACGCCTTTCAAAAAATTGATTCCCACGTACAGCAGAGCGATTCCTATTAAAACAATTACGCCAATCTTTACTTCTTTCCCTATTTTCATAATGTTACTTGGCGCGTTCTATGGCATCGCGCAAATTGGTTATCGATCCGTTTTCAAAAGCTACGATAAACGCTCCCGGGTATCCGTTGTTTCTGATTTGGTTCAACAAATTACCTGCTTTTTCATAGGATTTCTCTTTTCCTGCAAAATACTTGAATTTTCCGTCAACTTCAAACTCCGCTACTTCCTCCAGACCGGGAAATTTCTCAGCCGGATTAACCTGTGTAGAAGTTGTAGCCAATTGAATACTAAAGATAATGCCTTTTGTATTATTTAGCGGTTTGTAGGCAGTTACTTCTGACGGTTGGATTTCTTTAGGGATGGCGGTGGTTTCGTCGTTTTTTTCATCCTTTCCTATCACGGCAAAAGTACTTTCATCGATCGATTCGATCTCCGATTTGTATTGTTTAAAAGCGCGGTAGATAGCGGAAGCCATGTAATCCTGACCTACGTCAGAAACCAAAAAATCTTCTTCCTCTTTGTTGGTGAGAAAGCCAAGTTCAATCAAAGCACTGGGCATTGTTGTAAAACTGATAACGTAAAAGCCAGCTTGTTTAACACCTCTGTCTCTTCGACCTACGCGTTCCTTGAATTGTTTTTGTACCAGGCTGGATAAAAACAGACTGTGTTCCAGAAAAGTGTTTTGACGCAGGGAAAGCGCAATGATTCCCTCTGGAGTGGTAGGATCCAATCCGGTATAATTTTGTTCGTAGTCCTCTTCCAGTAAGATAGAAGCATTTTCCTTTTGAGCAATTTTCAGGTTTGCTTCTGATTTGTGCAATCCCATTACGAAGGTTTCGGATCCGTAAGCAGAGTTATTGTCGTTGGCATTGCAGTGGATGGACAGGAAAAGATCAGCATCGGCTCGGTTCGCAATTTGTGTTCGTTCGTGCAGCGCTGGGAAGGTATCGTCGTCCCGGGTGTAAACGACTTCAACGTCGGGAAAGGCTTCTTTGATGTAGTTTCCTAATTTTAAACTCACTTCGAGTGCAACATCCTTTTCCTTCATTTTATAGCGTCCTGTTCCCAAATTTCCGGGATCTTTACCGCCGTGCCCGGGGTCGATGACAATTTTACGGATAGAGGATGTCTTCACCTTTTTTGGCACAAAAGATGCGACCACGCCGCCCACTCCAATAAAAGCAAGAGCCAGCAGGCATTTTCTAAAGATAGACCCGTTTATAAGTTGCAACATTCTGTAATGTGGTATTGGCTTTATTCCTTAGTTTTGAAACGCTATATTAAGACGGGTGTTAGCAAAATTAGTACTATAACCTTGCTCGGATTCTCTCCCAATCATTTTGTTTTAACAGCATTGTTGTTGATAAGCACAACGCTTGCTTCGATTGCTCAGGAAGTGGTCCCGGCTGATACTACAGCCGATGAACCGTCTGAAATGATTCCAGTTCATCCCGACTCCATGGCAATTTCTGTGCCTGCCGGTTATTTGGAAGAATTAAAAACCATAAACCCCGAAGATTCAGCCGTTTCACGTGATACTATTTCAACCATTGCTTCAGATACCTTACAGCCCGAAATTCCGGATTCTTTACTTGCGGCAGACACATTACAAACACCTGCTGCAAACGAATCATCCAGTGCACTAAAGGCTCCGGTGGTATATGATGCCCGGGATTCTGTAGTAT
>CAZJLZ010000291.1:0-5621 GCA_964546775.1 uncultured Cryomorphaceae bacterium
AAATGGCTGTTTGATTTTTTAGAGAAAGGAGAAAAATCATTATACAATGCTTTCTTCGATTGTTCGTCGATCAGCGACCTATACGAAGGTCCGATTATGGCTCCGTTTCTGGGAAAGACATTGACAGAAGTCATTCAAAACAACGAATTGGTTCTGGACTTCGGATCGCGTGGAATCGAACTCAGATATTTTGACAACACCTTTCCGATAAAACCCGAATCTTACCTTCAATTGCTGAAAGAATCGAATAATCAGGAATCGGTCATTCTGAATCTGGAGGAAATTCTCTCAACAAAAGATAAAACCTCGTTCGCGGCAAAATGGTCGGATTACACAGAGAAAAAAGTGTTGAAGAAACTGCGGCCTGTTTTCGAAACTGTTATAGAAACCATCAATCACCAAAAAGGCCGGTTGGAAGAATTGGTCAAGCAGCAAAATTACGAATTGTGCCATTGGGAAGAATCCAATCACCGGATCAACTACCGCAGGTTTTTCACCATCAATGGCTTGATTTGCCTGAACATTCACCGCGATGAAGTTTTCCGCGCTTTTCACCAGTTGATTGGTCGTTTATCCGATCAAGGCGTTTTCAATGGCTTGAGGATAGACCATATCGACGGGTTGTACAATCCGGAAAAATACCTGAACGATCTGAGATCACTGGTTGGCCACGACAAATACATCATTGTAGAGAAAATTCTCGAACCCGGTGAAAGTTTGCCCGCGCGCTGGCCGATTCAGGGAAATACCGGCTACGATTTTTTATCTATCGTAAACAATCTTTTTACGAATACCCACGGAAAGGCACGTTTTACAAGGTTCTACAGGAAATTTATCGGCGAAGGAACGGCCGTTCAGGATGAAATCCTCGACAACAAATCCTACATCCTGGAACAGAGAATGGCCGGTGAATCCGAAAATCTTTTCCGATTGTTCAAAAATCTTGAATTGCTGAGCGAAGATGAACTATCTGATGTTGGTTCCGATAACATCAAAAAAGCCATAGATTTTTTCCTGATTCACTGTCCGGTATATCGCTTCTATGGCAATAAATTTCCATTGGATTCAAATGAAATCAAAGCCGTTGAAAGTGTGCTTTACGACGTTGAGCTGTATGAACCCCAACTCGCGGCTTCGGTTGCGCTGCTGCGGAGCGTATTATTGGAGAAACCTGTATCAGCCGATGCCGATTATTTGAAACGGGTCGGTCGCTTTTACAAACGTTGTATGCAGTTTTCCGGACCATTGATGGCCAAAGGCGTTGAAGATACATCGATGTACACGTACAACCGCTTTGCAGGTCACAACGAAGTTGGCGATTCTCCCAGAAACTTTGGTATTCGCATCGAAGCGTTTCACGAAACAATGAAACTCCGACAGAAGCTGTGGCCGCTTTCGCTCAATGCAACTGCCACCCACGACACCAAACGCGGGGAAGATGTACGGATGCGCTTGAATGTTCTGACGGACCTCGACAAGGAATGGATCAAAAAAACGCTGGAGTGGCGCGATCTTAATTCTTATCTCAAAAGCAGTAATGCGCCCGATCCAAACGACGAATACCTGATTTATCAAACCATTATCGGCGCCCATCCTTTCCCGGAACAACAGCGCGACAATCTGGAACAGCGCATCCGCGATTACCTTCAAAAGGCGTTGCGCGAAGCCAAAACCCACACCAATTGGAACGCTCCGGATGAGGAATACGAACAATCCGCCGGGGACTTTGCGGTGGAACTGCTCAATCGCGACAACCCTTTCTGGAGTACCTTCTCGGATTTTCATTGTAAAGTATCGGATTTTGGTATCGTCAATTCGCTGGCTCAGGTACTACTCAAATTTACCTGCCCGGGAGTTCCGGATACGTATCAGGGAACGGAGTTCTGGGATTTAAGTCTGGTTGATCCGGACAACCGAAGGGCGGTTGATTATCGTCGGCGGTTACAAACTCAGGAAGATTTCGAAAAGCTGGACGGACGCAACAGTGCTGAAATATGGAAGCAGCTTTGGGCAAACCGATACAATGGAGAATTGAAAATGCATCTGGTTCAATCACTTCTCTGCCAACTAAAGAAGCACATAGAAGTTTTTGAACGAGGTGATTACCAACCGCTGGAGATACAAGGAATCTACAAGGAGAATGTGTGTGCTTTCGCCAGAAAATACAGACATCAATTGTTTGTGACGGTTGTTCCTATGAATATGGCTCAGTTGTGTGGAGAGAAAGGTTGTGACTTACAATCATTCGATTGGGAAGACACCAAGCTTATTTTGCCCGGTGAACTTTCACCCATGGTTCGCAACATTCTCATGGACGAAGAATCGGAATTGGAAGGTGAAATACTGATGCGGGAACTGTTTTCAGTTTTGCCGGTCGCGTTATTGAAGTTCCGGACGGAAAACGAGCGTTCTGCCGGAATCCTGATGCACATCACTTCTCTTCCCTCCGCTTTCGGAATTGGTGACATGGGTTCGGAAGCCAAAAATTTTATCGATTTCTTATACGAAACCAAACAGCGTTACTGGCAAATATTACCGCTCAATCCAACCGTTGCGGAGTCTTCCTTTTCACCGTATAGCTCTGTTTCCAGTCGGGCCGGAAATACGATGCTGATCAGTCCGGAACTACTTGTTGCGGAAGGTCTGCTAGAAGAATCAGAAATAAAACCCTTCAGAATTCAGCCCAATGAATCGGCGGATTTTATCACTGCTGAAAAAATTCGGAAAACGCTGTTCGACATGGCATGGAACCGATTTTCAGCGGGTGATTTCACCGAATTAAAACAACAGTTCCAGAATTTTTGCGAATCTGAAAACAGTTGGCTGGACCACTTTTCACTCTTTATAATTATCCGGGAGCTACATGATAACCATCCCTGGATTGAATGGCCTGAAGAACTGAAAAACCGTCAGCCGGAAGCATTAACGCGAACACGAGAAGAATTCTCCGATCGCATTGAACAGGTGAAATGGTTGCAATTCATTTTCTTCCATCAATGGCAGAATGTTCGGAAATATTGTAGAAAACGGGGTGTTTCTATTCTCGGAGATATTCCCATTTACGTGAGTCACGATTCTGCCGATGTTTGGGCCAATCGTGAAATTTTTAAGTTGTACAACAGTGGCAAAATGAAGCGAATTGCCGGAGTTCCGCCCGATTATTTCAGCGAAACCGGACAATTGTGGGGAATGCCGGTGTTTGACTGGAAAAGCCTGAAAAAACAGGATTATCGATGGTGGATCGACCGGCTTCGGGTGAATATGCAATTGTACGATCTGATTCGGATCGATCATTTTCGGGCATTTTCAGAATTCTGGGAAGTTCCGGCTGGTGAAGAAACCGCCGTTAATGGCAAATGGCGATCCGGCCCGGGAATGCATTTTTTCAATCACGCAAAACAAGCGCTCGGTATAATTCCTTTGGTTGCGGAAGATCTGGGAGAAATCGCTGATGCCGTTTATGAACTGAGGGACAAGCTAAATCTGCCAGGAATGAAAGTGTTGCAATTTGGTTTTGGAGAAGACATGGCTCAATCCGAACACATACCGCACAATTTTTCGAGACAATTTGTGGTGTACCCCGGAACACACGACAACAATACCGTCAACGGCTGGTTTGCTGAAGAAGGACATAAATACAAAGACCAGATAGAGCGCTATGTCGGACGAAAATTAAAATCACGGGAAATGGCTCATGTATTCTGTCAACTTGCCCAATCATCGGTAGCCAAAACCTCCATTCTTCAGATTCAGGATTTACTGGAACTCGGAGCCGAAGCGCGCATGAACAATCCGGGAGGGGGAGAAAACTGCTGGCAATGGCGTTTGTTGCCGGATCAGATTACTGAAGAACACCGGAAAATTCTGAGACAATGGACGGTGGACTATAACCGTGATTAACGAAGTGTCACTTTATTCCGTCGATTTTGTATTCCATTGAATCCTTACCTTTGCCGATCATTTATTATCAACCTTCAAACTGATTTATAGTATGCAACTGTACAATCGGATCGACAGGAAGATACTCGAAGAACAGATGGCCAACAGCGCGATTGAACGCATTACACTGTCGTTTTATAAGTATCATCAGATCGGTAACCCCCAAATTTTCAGAAATTACCTTTACGCCCAATTAGACACAGTAGGCGTACTCGGTCGGATTTACGTAGCTCATGAGGGCGTTAATGCCCAAATCAGTGTTCCCAAGAAGCAATATCACAATATGGTTCAGATTTTGAACGGAACAGTATTTCTCAATGGGATACGACTCAATATTGCGATTGAGGATGACGGAAAATCCTTCCTTAAACTCGTAATCAAAGTGCGTGAAAAAATCGTAGCTGATGGTCTGAAAGATACTTCGTTTGATGTTACTCATCGTGGAAAACACATAGATGCCGAATTCTTCAATAAACTCACTGAAAAAGAGGATACCATTGTTGTTGATATGCGCAACCACTATGAAAGTGAAGTCGGACATTTTGAAAAAGCCATATGTCCGGATGTGGATACCTTTCGCGACTCATTACCTGTGGTCGAGGAAATTTTGAACCCGCACAAGGAAAAGAATATAGTAATGTATTGCACCGGTGGGATTCGATGTGAAAAAGCGAGTGCGTGGCTTAAACACCGGGGTTTTAAGAACGTTCACCAACTCAATGGTGGTATCATAGAATATACCCGTCAGGTAAAAGAACTTGGCCTGGAAAATAAGTTCAAGGGCAAGAATTTTGTTTTTGACCAGCGACTCGGAGAACGTATTTCTGATGATATAATAGCTGCTTGTCATCAATGTGGAAAGCCGTCGGACGACCATACCAACTGTGCGAATGCAGCCTGTCACTTATTGTTCATCCAGTGTACCGAATGCGCTCATAACTACGGTGGATGTTGTTCTTCTGAATGCTATGATTTTATTGAACTTCCGGACGAACAACAAAAAGAATTGCGAAAAAACATTGAACTTGATCGCAACATTTACCATAAAGGCCGGGTTCGACCCAATTTACGTGAATTGATTCGCGAAAAAATCAACAGCACCAAACCCTGAAAGTTTTCAACCACACTATCCTTATAAAATTTAAGTAAGGAATTACATATTAATGCCGACAGTGTAGGTGTTTGTGTTAACTTTGTTCGTATTAATCCCTAAAAACCAACCCAAATGAGAATTGTACTATTGAGTGTAATGTTGCTTTTTGCATTTGCAGCTTGTGATAATCAGAATCAGTCTGATGCTGACAAAGTTGAAGATGTGAAAGAAACCCCGGAGGATCGAACTACTGTTGAGGAAGCTGCAGATGACGTACATGATGCTAGTATAGCAGAACTGGAACGTCTGGAAGCTGAATTGAACAGAATTAATGAGGAAATGAAAGATGCTACTGGTGAAACCAAAGACAAACTGGACCAGCGATCGCGCGATCTGAAAATGAGATACGATGAGCTGAAAAAAGAAATACAAGAATCAGAAATGAACGAGTAAAGCTCGAAGTTGAAGAGTTTGACCGGAACCAGAAAGGGTTCCGGTTTTTTTGTGCCCGTATTATTGAACTACAAACCGAATAGCTGAAGATGAACCAGCCGTTCTGGCAACAGCAAAATAAATACCTCGAGATAAA
>CAZJLZ010000292.1:0-5460 GCA_964546775.1 uncultured Cryomorphaceae bacterium
CTATTATTATGGATTAAAAATTGGTGAGATCAATGGAGGAGTAGTGGATAAATTTAAATTCACCGAATCCCACAATGATCAGCGGTTGATGATTCAATATAAGCGCGATCCGGAAACCAGTCGAAAGGACAAAACATTTCACGAGATTGGAATGTACGTATTCGATGATGAATTGAATAAATTATGGAACGCCGAAGTTGAATTGCCCCATAGCGAGAAAAAGATGCGCTTTCAGGATTTTGTGGTGGATAAGGAGGGAAATGGATACATACTGAGCGATGTATTTAATGATGATTCCGACAAATATTTCATCAAAGACGAATTAAACTTTCATATGGAGGTGATAAAAATAGACGCTTCCACCGGTGCGACCAGCACTTTTCCAATCGATCTTAAAGGCTATGCTACTACCAGTATTACGATGTATGAAAGCGGCAAAGATTACCTGTCCTGTGTCGGATTTTATAACGAACACGAAGAGATTGCACACTCCAATGGTATTATTCTGATAAATATTTTTAAAAACGGAGAGATTAGAGACTTTATCACCCATGAGTTTCCGGTAGAATTGCTCAACACCTATGAATCAAACCGAACAGCTAAGGGTAATATTAAATTGGAGAGCAAGAAGCCTGAAGAAGTAGTGTTCAAAAATCTGGCGCTTCGAAATGCTACCTTTTATAATGACGGAAGCATTTTTTTAGCTGGTGAAGAAACCACCGGAAATACAAGATACTTCCATTCACAGGATAGACTTCAGTCATATAATTATTACAACGATATACTGGCTGCTAAACTAGATCCGAAAGGAGAAATAGTATGGATGCACAAACTAGGCAAAAGCCAGGTTGGAGGACAGGGAGGTAAACGATCAATGGGTTTTCGGCATATTAATTCAGGAGACCATCGTTATTTTTTCTACATAGATCATTACAATAATTCCAATCTACCAATTAATATATCGCCCGCAATGTATCAGGAGAATGGCTTGTGTATAGGTCGTATCAGCGCGTATCGCATTCATAATCTTACCGGGGCTGTAAGTAAACTCAATATTCTGGATACCCGCGAAGTAAGAATGAATCCGGCAGATGAACGACCTATTGCCATAAAGAATTTCAATCCTGGAAATATAGTAGCGGTGGCAGAAAATGCTTTCGTTTTCGAAGTTTTAAAATCGGCAGATGAAGGGTTATTGGTAAAAGTTACTGTCGGGGAGTAACCACCATTTCTTTTAGGTGGATAATTTTGCACATCTTTTTTCGGGTACGGTAATTGTCCTACCCGTGAAGCGTCAATCATTAGGACTGCATAAGTGGAAAAACCGGTTTTTATTCAAAGCGCGAGTCATTGAATGAGCAGAATGGTTTTTGTCTATTTTTGTTTAAACAACCTAAAACAAGAACCAATGCGACTGAATTTATCATTGATGCTGGTATTCACTGTATTTACAATTGGAGCCAGTGCACAAAAACTCAGTCAGGAAGGCGACCTGACTTTTTTAAAGGGACAAGAAAAGGTAAATGTAAAGTTCGAATACGACAATTTAATGGTCGGCAAGAAAACCGAAGCAGAATACGTAGAAGAAAAGAAAGCCGAACGGGAAAGCGAAGAAATGGGTGCCGGTGAAAAATGGTACGACATGTGGATTAATGACCGCGAGCAGTTTTATGAGCCAAAATTTTTGGAATTATTGAATGAATCTGTGAAAGGTCTTGAATTCGGTGATTTTCCCGATGCTACTTACACGATGGTTTTTAAAGTAAACCGGTTGGAGCCGGGGTGGAATATTGGTATATCGCGGGTACCGGCGGAAATCGATGGTATCGCGAGTTTCTCAAAAACCGGCGACAGCGAGACCCTTGGAAGCGTAACTATTCTGAAGGCACCCGGAGCGACAGCCATGGGAGGTGACTATGACGTTGCCGCACGCGTTAAAGAATCATTTGCCATTTCAGGAAAAAGACTCGGTGCATGGTTGAACAAGAAAGCATTGAAGTAACATTCTTATTGCGTAAAGTTTTTGGATCCGGAGCAATCAACTCCGGATTTTTTGTTTATACTATGCATTCCCGTTTCAGTTTAGCATCTTTGCACCAATGAATTCAACGCTCTCCCGCCCAATGGAACTTGCCGCTATTGATGCAAAGTTTGAGGCCCAGAAAATAAGTTTTGCTCCGGTTGCTTTTCAATGCGCCCGTGTATTGAGAGAAACCGGCATACTTCAGTTCGTGGCAGATGCCGGAAATGAAGGAATTACCGTCACAGAAATAAGCCGCGAGACCAACATCAGTGAGTACGGAATACGCGTGCTGCTGGACATGGGTGCCAGCTTGTTTCTGGTCGATTATCGTGACGACGACCGTTTTGTACTTCTGAAAACCGGACATTACATTCTGTACGACAAAATGACCCGCGTCAATATGGATTTTGTGCACGATGTGTGTTACGAAGGCCTTTTTCATCTGGAAGAAGCAATCCGTGAAGAGAAACCATCCGGATTAAAAGTCTTTGGTCAATGGGAAACCGTATACGAAGCACTTGCTGAACTGCCGGACCGCGTGCGCAAAAGTTGGTTCGACTTCGATCACTTCTATTCGGACAATGCCTTTGACAAAGCCCTCGAGATTGTTTTTTCGGAACCCACGTCGAAACTCTACGACGTAGGTGGCAATACCGGTCGATGGGCGATTAAATGTGTACAGTTTGATCCCAATGTAGAAGTGACCATCCTCGATTTGCCCGGTCAACTAAAAGACGCTGCCAAAACTGCGAAAGAGCACGGAGTAGAAGACCGCATCAAAGGTTTTCCGATCAATCAACTCACCGAAAGCCCTTTTCCCACCGGAGCGGATGCCATCTGGATGAGCCAGTTTCTCGATTGCTTTTCAAAGCCTCAGATCCTGAGCATACTAAAAAGGGCGGCGGCATCCATGCAATCCAATACCCGGTTGTACATCATGGAAACCTATTGGGACCGTCAGCGATTCGAGGCAGCAACCTACAGCCTCAATGCAACTTCCCTCTATTTTACGGCCATTGCAAATGGCAACAGCAGGATGTATCACTCAAAAGACATGATCGAATTGTTGCACGAAGCTGGCTTGATTGTAGATAAAGACATCGACCACATCGGATTGGGTCATACCATTTTCCGATGTCGGTTGGCTTAGCGAAAACAAAAATCATCTGTTGATTTATTTCAATGATTAAAATAGGAAACGGAAATCTGGATATTACTCAGTTCACAGAAGTTGTGCGCAACGGACAATCTGTAGGGCTCAATCCGGATGCTTCACATCGCGGTCAAAAGAGCTTTCAGTTCCTCACTGAATTCGCCCGTGATAAAATCATATACGGAATCAATACTGGTTTCGGACCAATGGCACAGTATCGTGTCGCCGATGAAAACGGAATCCAGTTGCAGCTGAATCTGATTCGCAGCCACGCTTCAGGGGCGGGAAGTCCATTGGCGGCAGAGGATGTTCGTGCCTTGATGCTGTGTCGGCTCAACACATTGATGATGGGGTACTCTGGTGTGCACGAAAGCACAGTGAAATGTCTTGTCAGTTTCATCAACAATTCTGTAACGCCACACATTCCGGAACACGGTGGAGTGGGCGCCAGTGGCGACCTTGTGCAACTGGCACACCTTGCTTACACCATGATTGGAGAAGGAAATGTAGTCCAGGACGGGAAATTAATTCCGGTCAAGGAATCCAATTCAAAAGAGCTGCAGTTTGCCGAAATTCATATTCGCGAAGGGCTGGCCATTATGAATGGTACCGCAGCCATGACGGGCATTGGTTTGAACAATGTATTAAAAGCACAACGGCTCATCCGATGGAGTACCTTGTTTTCTGCCGTGATCAACGAAGTAATGGAATCCTACGACGATCATGTTTCCGATGCACTCAACCGGTCTAAAAAACACCGCGGACAACAGGTAGTGGCAGGTGCTATGCGAGCTGTATTTGCGGATAGCAACAACATTAAGAAAAGACATGAATCACTTTACAAAGGCGCGAATGGATCCAAGGTTTTCAAAGATAAAGTTCAGGAGTACTACTCATTGCGCTGCGTCCCCCAAATCCTCGGACCAGTTCTCGACACCATTCGCCACACCGAGAAAATACTGCTCGAAGAGGTCAATTCAGCCAACGATAATCCGATTATAGATCTCGAAGAACAAAATGTATTTCACGGCGGCAATTTCCATGGTGACTATGTATCATTTGAAATGGATAAACTGAAGATAGCCGTCACAAAACTGACCATGCTGGCAGAGCGTCAACTCAATTATTTATTGAACAACAAGCTCAACGAAAAACTGCCACCGTTTCTGAATATTGGCGAACTGGGCTTCAACTTTGGGTTGCAGGGCATGCAGTTTACTGCGACATCTACCACGGCAGAAAATCAAATGTTGTCCAATCCGATGTACGTGCACAGTATTCCCAATAACAATGACAATCAGGATGTCGTGAGTATGGGAACCAACGCTGCTTTAATGGCACGAAAGGTGATTGAGAATGCTTATCAGGTGCTTGCCATCGAAGGAATTGCAGTTTGTCAGGCCGTAGATTGCCTCAAGTGTGAAGATAAATTATCTGTGGCGGGCAAAGAATTGTACAACATGGTGCGCAAAAAGGTACCGGTGATCGAACAGGATTCCGAAGGCTTTACAGCAATCGCAAAAGTGGTTGAATTGCTCCGCAACAACGATTTGATAGATTTTAAAGATGAATAAAAAGTACGCTTTGGTTACCGGTGGATCCCGGGGAATTGGTCGCGCAGTCGCGTTGAAGCTGGCGGACATGGGCTATCACCTGCTGATCAACTATCGCTCGCAGACCTCCGAAGCCGAAGAAACCCAGCGATTGGTAAATGAAAAGGGTGTAGATGCAGAATTGTTGAAGTTCGATGTTTGCCAGGTCGATGCCGTAAAAGGCGTACTGGGCAAATGGTTGACAGAGAATCCAGAAAATCGAATTGAAGTTCTGGTCAACAACGCCGGTATTCGCAAAGACGGACTGATGGTGTGGATGACAGACGAAGATTGGAGAACTGTACTGGACACCACGCTGGACGGATTCTTTTTTGTGACGCGCTTTTTGCTCGAGCATATGATCCGAAACAAATACGGTCGCATCGTTAACATGGCATCGCTTTCCGGGATAAAAGGAATGCCGGGTCAGGTGAATTATTCTGCAGCTAAGGCGGCGATAATCGGAGCGACAAAAGCCCTGGCCCAGGAAGTAGCAAAAAAGAAAATTACGGTGAATGCGGTGGCGCCGGGATTCATCAGAACCGACATGACGGCGGATATCATTGAAGACGATCACAAAGCGATGATACCCATGAAGCGATTCGGCACCGCAGAAGAGGTTGCCGAAGCCGTTGGTTTTTTCGCTTCGCCCGGAGCTTCGTACATTACCGGCGATGTAATTTCAGTAAATC
>CAZJLZ010000293.1:0-6090 GCA_964546775.1 uncultured Cryomorphaceae bacterium
GCTCCCCCAAAATTGGTTTGCACGTGAAGATGTTGCTGGTACACCGGGATACCCAAATGCATATATAACCAATGTCAAGGACTCACAGGAATTTAGATTATTGGTCTATCCCAACCCGTCTGATGGCGAATTTTTTGTACAGATATCTACCTCTACGCTTCCCTGTGAAGTTATCGTTTATAACAATCTTGGGCAACGGGTTCTAAGTAGAACCTATAACCAGGCTCAATTCAGCTTTTCACTCCTTGAGTTAACAGCGGGTGTATATGTGGCTCAATTCATTTCAAAAAATGGAGGAAGTTCTACTCGTCTTCTAAAGCGTTAATGCGAATGATGATTACCTAATAAATTTGGTTAGACTTATATCGTAGGGAATTGAATCACGACTAACGAAAGTATCAATATTACGGCGCTCAGTTCGATCTAAATAATTAGACTATTTATTACGCGATAATAAAGTGATAGCAATTCTATAGTTTAGGATGGTTGCAATTAAAACTATTATCACACTGAAATGTGGTCGAATTAGATCAAGTCCTTATACTATAGTATATTTCAAGATTCCCTTCCGACAAAAAGAGAAGAATTTCGCCTAGGTAGAACGGCACTTATTCTAGGGAAGCAGTTATTCAAAATCCAATCCTAACATAGCTTTTTAGGTTCATTAAGGTATTTTAACTTTCAGGCCATTTCAGATATCCCTAAATTTGCATCGTTTTCATAGTAAGGATTAGTTGGTTTGAGTTTAAGCTGTTCCCAAACAGCTTAAACCCTTCAAAAGCCCTGTTCATAGCAGGGCTTTTGTTTTTTTACATACTACCCTCTTCCCTTACTCGCATTACCCCAAGTTCTTACTCAACATTGTTCTCACGACCTGAACTTCGTTCACAATTGACTGATCCGGACCGTTGGTATTAATCAAATAGGAAACTTCCTCCGGTATACTATTGCCGAGCCTACACAAAAGGGGAAATTGATCGACACTGTACATCCACAGAAATTTTCCTCAAATAATTTATGGCATGAGGTCTGACTATACTATAGCTGAAACACGAACAATTCTCATACTTAATGATCCGATCCCACACGATACACCCGAATGCTTTGAGCAAGACAGCCTTGCTTTTCATTCAGGCTGGTTATGAGGTGACTAACTACCCGAAATGGTCATTTGGAAAATTCCGGATCACTATGAAATCCTGGTTGAATAAGGCACTCATTGCATTCAGAACCTTCCGGCCTGATAAATTGGAACAGGTCAAAAATGGAAAAGACTGGGTAGTTCCTTCAACACAATTGCTGCTCAATCACGCCATTTTATATAAGAGCTTTTCCCGTTCATACGTGCATCGCAATAACGCATCTAAATTCTTCACCGGATATGAAAATTAAACTGTTCTATCATTCGCTGTATTCTGACTGGAGCCATAAAAATGCCCATTTCCTTCGGGGAATTGTTTCTGAAATGATGGCCGACGGGCACAATGTGGAAGTTTATGAATCGGTGGATAACTGGAGTCTGGAAAACCTTGAAACGGATGTCGAAGACTGCATGAACGATTTTCACTCTTTCTATCCGCAGCTCCGAACCAGTTTTTACGATCTTAATTCCATAGATCTTGAACGGGAATTGGCTTCAGCTGATCTTGTATTGGTGCATGAATGGAATGACCCGGAATTGATTAGGCGAATTGGGGAGGTACGGAAAAACAATGATCATTTCCAACTGCTGTTTCACGACACTCATTATCGATCGACTGATAAGAAAAGAGAAGTGGAAAAATCTGATCTGCAGCATTTCGATGGTGTACTCGCTTTTGGGAACGTTATCGGTGATTATTACCGGAATGAAACACCTACCAAAAATGTATGGAACTGGCACCAGGCTGCTGACACCAATGTATTTCAGCCTCTGAAAAAAAATATCAAAGGAGATTTGGTGTGGATTGGAAACTGGGGAGACGATGATCGAACCAATGAATTAGAAGAATACTTGTTTCAACCGGTACGCGACCTAGGATTAAAAGCGATCGTATATGGAGTACGATACCCCAAAAAAGCACTTCAAAAACTGGCCGATGAGGGAATCGAATACGGTGGTTATCTACCCAATTATCTGGTACCAAAAGTATTTTCGGAGAACAAAATAACTCTCCATTTACCCCGAAAACATTTTGAAAATCAGCTACCGTGTATCCCCACTATCCAGCCTTTCGAAGCCCTGGCATGCGGCATCCCCATGGTAAGCGCTCCGTGGCATGACACTGAAAATCTTTTCAGGGTGGGACAGGATTTTCGAATGGCAAACGATGGAAATCAAATGACCGAAGAAATTCAACACATTTTGGAAGACCAGACTTACGCCTCCGTTCTTGCGAGAAACGGTTTGGAAACGATCTGGCAAAAACACACGTGCAAAATCCGGCTATCAGAATTAAAACAAATCTGCCTAAATAATGCGAACATCCACTCTTCAGGTCTCAATGGGAGATAAATGGTTTCTTCAATGAAACTCCCGCATTGAAAGAACAGCTTTCGAAACGAACCTTATTAATAAGGAATAAGCAGAGCATTTGTTCAGGTTAAAACCTAGGTCTGATGGGCAAGGGGGTTTCAATGAGCTGTATTATCTTTCTAACAAGATGCGCATCGCCAAAACAATTACCTTCAAGGCATCATAGTAAGGATTAGTTGGTTTGAGTTTAAGCAGTTCTGCTTGCTTTAAGTCAGAAAAAGCTTCGGGTCGAAATCGGAGCTTTTTTTGTTCGGATATGATTTGCCGGACCTCCCTTTCAGAACTACCACTATTTTTCCTTCAACCCAGTTTTTTCCGCTACAAAAAATCGCCAAAAAGAGAAATAGTCACTTGTAAATTTTTTGGATTTTTAAATTTTCATCTTTTTCAGGTTATGTGGGTTTTTAAGCATTCACCTGTTTTAAGAGGCGTATGTGACTCTTTTCCATATCATTACATTTCAATGTTTTCCTCACCTTCTAGATAGGTTTTTAATAAATTGCTCATTTGTCAGAATTAAACTTTTATCTGCCTTAAAGGGTAATTTGTCGATAGAATATTGTACTTTAGATGTACTTGAAAAAAGGCTGAATGACTATTCAGTTTTTAACGCACACTAAATATTAATTAATAATTAAAAGCTATGGAAAAATTAAACCACCTCTTGAGCGCATTTCTTGCGCTTTCATCCCCTCCCGACCACCAACCTGCGAAACAAAGAGATACTGCTTAGTATCCTTTATCGGGTAAGCTTGTCTTAATCAATAGATCTCTTTCAGGTTTACTCGTTATTCGCAGTCCGGTCAACACATACAGATTCGGAAATCCATCATCTATACGCGTAGTACCCTCTTCCAGAGCGCTCTAAGCAAATAGGCTTGGATTATATTGCCCGATTTTTAATGCAATGCGAATCTCAGGTTGAATCAACCGGAAAAAATCTAGCCCAAATGGCTTTATTTAAATAACTTAACCAAACAAAACAAACAATTATGAAACAATTAAACTTATATTTCACCAGTTTGCTTGTATTGGTCTGTTGCCTCTTCGGCACACAGACTTTTGCGCAAACCAGCCTGACTATTATTGCAGAGGCAGCGGTGACAATAGAATGTGATGCTGTGGCAGACCCCACCTTTGAAGTGATAGGTACCTGTCCGGGTGATCCCATTGTAGAAGTCGTCGATGTCGAAGTAGCCGGATTCTGTGATGGTTATTATACTATTATCAGAACCATTACCGCTACCGATGACTGTGGAAACAGTACGACGGTTGAACAGGTGATTACGGTCGAAGATTTGACTGCACCTGTATTCACCGAGGACTTTCCAGACCTCTTTTTTCAATGTCAGGAAGATGTTCCACCATTGACCGATCCAGGCGTTACAGACAACTGTTCGGATGATGTGGAAATTTTAACCGTACAGAGCTCCATTGAGGGAGGCGATACCACTTGCGTATTAACCAATGCAATCGGACCCGGAGTAGATTGGGGTATTGCACTTTTTAATCTTCCAGGGGTTACAGATTACTATATGTTTGATGAGTCGGGAAGTATGGAATTATTCCCCGATGGTTCTGCTCTCATTACAGGAACTGTTGTGGCAAACAACAATCCTTCCCAACAATGGGAGGTATTTATCAGACTTGAAAACAGACGCAACTGGGAAGAATGGAGTGCGCTCGGACGCTACTATAAAGACGATCTGTTTCTGGCAGAGGACAATTATTTAGACTGGCATTATTATGAAATGGATAATGACAATTCTTACCTCGTAGGCGCTGGTGACTTTGCAGGTTCTTATCTCGCACTTTCTCATATGCCTGTCAACATGCTTTACGGATTTCAGGTCGGAATTGCGGCCAACGGCAAAAATGCCAATTTCGGTATGGCAGGTTGGTTTCACTATGACGGTGTACTCAACGGTCAAATGGTCGATGGCCATGGAGACATCAACGTTGATCAAGAATGTACCGAAAGCAATTTAGAATTAGAATGTGTATACGAAATTGAGCGATTCTGGATTGCTAATGACGGATGTGGTAATACTACTATGATGACTCAGATCATCACCGTGGCCGATACCATCGCTCCTGAATTTACAATGGTACCAGATGATCTTATACTTTCTTGTTACGACGAAATTCCCGAACCCGATACATCTGCGGTAGAAGCCGTTGACAATTGTGGAGGTCCGGTAACCATCACCTATGCCGGTGATATTTTCGTTGGTACTGAATGCGATGGAGTAATCACTCGCTCTTATGATGCCATTGACGAATGTGGCAACCTTAGAAAACACATTCAAACCATTACTATTCTGGATGATTCTGCACCCGTCCTTAATGGAGTACCAGAAGATCTGGCACTTTCGTGTGAAGATGTTTTACCTGATGCGGCAATTGTTACCGCAACGGATAACTGCATCGACAACGTTGTAGTTGAATTCTCTGAAGAAACAACAACAGGTGACTGTCCGTTGGATATAGTCATCACACGTACATGGTCTGCAGTTGATAGCTGCGGAAACGCTGTTTCTGCCACTCAGGTAATCACAATGGTTGATGACGTAGCGCCTTCTATAGTATGTCCGGAAGATCTCGTTCTAGATTGTTATGCTGATGTTCCTGAAGCAAACACAGACTTGGTTTCTGCTTCAGACAACTGTGGTATTCCAACCATCATTCACCTGGGAGATGTCCAGGATGGTGACGAATGTTCGGGCACCATCACCCGCACCTACAGAGCGACTGACCAGTGTGGCAATTTTACCGACTGCGTTCAAATAATCGAATACAACGACGACGAAGCTCCGGTATTTGTTAACCCACCAGCCAGCATTACTGTTGACTGCGCAAGCATCCCGGATGCCGATGAGATTACTGTTATCGACAACTGTACTGATGTTGTAGTGAATGTAACTGTTGAAGAAATAGCCTTCTCCGGAGGTTGTGCAGGTGTGATCCAGCGAACCTGGACTGCTACTGACGACTGCGGAAACGTTGCTACTCACGAACAATTCATTACTCTGGTTGACACCATTGCTCCGGTATTGAGCGGACTGCCTCAAAACTTATCACTGGACTGTGTAGATGAAGTTCCGGCTCCGGCTGTAGTAACTGCTACCGACAACTGCGATGAATTTGTTGAAGTAGAATTCTCTGAAACTACTGAAGGCGATGGTTGTGAACAAACCATTATCCGCACCTGGACTGCAATAGACGTTTGTGAAAACGAAGTAACTTACACACAAATCATAACCATCACAGACACTACTGCTCCTGTGTTCGATATGGAAAACAGTGTGATCAATGCTGATTGTGATGAAGATGTTGCGATTGAAACGCCTACTGCAACTGACGACTGTTCTGACGTGGTAGTTGAACTCAGTGAAATTGTTACCGACGGCAACTGCCCCGGTGAATGGACTGAGATCTACACATGGACAGCTACTGATGAATGCGGAAACAGCTCTTCTGTTTCGCTCACTGTAAACTATATCGATGATGTGGCTCCTGTATTCACCGAAACACCCGATGACCTTGTCTTCGCGTGTATCGAGGATGTACCGGCT
>CAZJLZ010000294.1:0-3003 GCA_964546775.1 uncultured Cryomorphaceae bacterium
CTCGTGGCACTGAACTCTCCGATTCTTTCCGGAATTGCAGATAACACCGGCAGTAAGAAGAATTACCTCATGTTTTTCTGTTAACTCTGTTCGGCAGCGTGCATCGGATTGTACTTCTTCGACATCAACAACCTCTTTTTCGGGTTGTCGATGGTGTTCATTGCCTGCGCAGCCTTTTGCGCCAGCCTGGTGTTTTACGATGCTTACCTGCCCGAAATCGCCGAGCGCAAAGACCACGACCGCGTGAGTGCACAGGGCTACGCGATGGGCTACATCGGTAGTGTTTTGTTGCTGCTGATCAATCTGACGATGGTCATGATGCCCGAGTGGTTCGGCATCGACCCGGAAAATAAATCATTGCCCGCGCGGCTGAGTTTCCTGTCGGTCGGAATCTGGTGGGCCGGTTTTGCACAGATTGCTTTTTTCCGGCTTCCGGCGAATGTTTATGGCAGAAAACCGACGGGCAGAGTATTGCGCAACGGTTACCTCGAGCTGTTAAAGGTGTGGCACGAACTCCGCCAAACCAAACGACTGTGGCGTTATCTCACAGCGTTTTTCGTCTTCAATACGGCTGTTCAAACCGTGATGTACATGGCGGCGACCTTTGCGGCGAAGGAAGTAAAACAAATTGGTGCCGACGGAAATATTGAGCCCATGAGCGCCGATAGCCTGATCATCAGTATTCTGATTATCCAGTTGGTGGCCATTGTCGGAGCGATTTTCTTTTCAAAACTTTCCGAAAAAATCGGGAACATCCGAGCGCTGATGGTTTCGGTTGTGATTTGGATCGGCATCTGTATTGCGGCTTATTTCATTCATTTCGATACACAGTTTTTTATCGTTGCCGGAGTCGTCGGTCTCGTGATGGGTGGAATACAGTCATTGTCCAGGTCTACTTTCGCCAAGTTTCTTCCGGATACGATCAACCATACTTCCTACTTTTCCTTTTACAACGTTTGCTACTACATGGGAACCGTGGTGGGTACCTTTGCCTATGGACTCGTATTTCAGCTCACCGGAACACTGCGCGCGTCGATCTTTACGATCGGAGCGTTTTTTGTGGTTGGGCTGATCCTCCTGTTGCTGGTTCCGAAACACGAGGTTCGAATAGCCCGTGAAACGGAACGGGAGAGCGATTTGTGAATCTTTATACAGATCTGCGTCGCGTTCCTCGCGACTTTTTACCCCCTGCAAGCGGACTTTGCGTGCCGCAGGCATTGCGGTAAAACCTTAGCCGCAAGGTGCGCAATAGAGGCGCAAAGAGCGCAATTTTATTGTTTTACGATCCGAATCGCCTCCGAACCGCGGTCATTCCGCACGTGCAACAGATACATCCCCGAAGGGTAATCCGTGAGGTCGATGACTAACCGGTCTTCATTTGCCTGTTGTTGCAGTATGCGTTGGCCGCTCAGGTTGTAGACTTCCAGAGTGGTAATGCTACTTCCAACTCCGCTAATCAAAACATTGAACTGACCCGTTCCGGGGTTTGGAAAAACGGTGGCAATTTGTTTTTGCGGGTGATTGGTTGAGGTCGTATTCACAAACTCATTCTGCGTCGTATTCGTCACAATGGCTTCGTTGAAATCAAAATAAATATGCGCTGTGTTTTCGATTATCGTTCCTATCGGTAGATCAGCTAAGGGTTTGATGCGGTATTGCAGATAGCCGATACTTCCGTCAAAATCACTCGTGCTATCGGGAAGCATGATGTCGTTGAAACGGAAAGTGGCCACGTTTCCTTCCACGTAGGTAAGACAGTCGTGGCTGTAGCCGGTGACTTCAAAAGTATTTAAATCCAAATTGGTGTCCAATGTGTCTGCCACACGGATGTTGAAGGCCGGCGCGGTACCGGTATTTTGGAAGTAAATAGTATAGTTGAAATAACCATCGTAACCGGGTTCTACATTTTGCGGCCAGACTTGTTTGATGTTGGGGTCGTAGGAGTTGACGACTTCGTAGCAATAAGAGAAAATATTGTTTTGGGGAAACAGGTCATCTTCGATAGGGTTCACTTGGATTTCTACGCATACTAAATCGCCGATTTCAGCAGTGGCGTCTGTTTCAAGGATGATAGCAAATGACTCTTCAAAATCAATACTGTTGAAGTTATCTATGGAATAGGTCAGTTGAATATCATCTGAAACTATTGGGGTGAGCGCTCCGTCTGCTGGTCCTATATAAGTCACTGGCCCGTCAATTATAATTAAAACCGAACCACTCATCCCTTCTGCACATTGCAGGCCATACCAAGTGGAAATGTCTCCGGCAAGGACGTTAAGCGCGTGTTGTTGATCGGGAAATACCCATCCTTCAACAACTAATCCATTACATCCAAAGTCGAAACCCGGCACGCAATCGATTCCAAAATCCACATCATATACAGTAGGAATAATATTAGTAATAGATACATCTTGTTCTGCGCCAGAATCGCTGCAGGCTAAGGCGAAAGGAAGATTTTCCAGATTTAATGTAACCGTGAAATTGCCGGTATCAGCAGAAAAGTGATAACCTGAATTCGTATAAGCCGAGGTAGTTGCAATGAGGTTCTCTTGACCATCGAGCAATTTTAAAGAAATATTTGATAGACTTTCTTCAACGTCCTCATATGTGCAATTAAAATTTTCATCGAGATATATACTTCCATAAATGCCCGTAGCTCCTGTGCAGCCAAAAGGGTTATCTTCTATTGAGGCCAATTCGCATAAAGGATATGATAATAGTTCCTGGTCCATAGCAGATACATAATTGGGTAGGCATAAAAATGGATTGTTTTCAAGAACAATTGTTTCCATCGATTCCGGTAATACAGGAAAACACCCAATCTGATTATCTGAGCACAAGAGCATTGTTATCGATTGAGGTATTTCTGGAAGATAGGTAAGTTGATTAAAGTGACAGAGGAGATATTCTATCGATTCCGGCAACTCTGGCAATGAAGAAAGTTGATTGACTGAGCAATCAAGATATTCAAGGGAACCGGGAAGTTCGGGAAGTGTTATCAAT
>CAZJLZ010000295.1:0-2940 GCA_964546775.1 uncultured Cryomorphaceae bacterium
TCCGTCTGCTTCGTGTAACGGCTGGCCCGTAAACGCTTCCGAAAGTCAGCAATCCATTTCTGCTGTTCGGTATCGAGTACGCCATGATAATAAGTGGTCAGCGCTCTTTTCTGATCTACCGGTAACCGTTTGTCCCTGCCTGAAATAAATGGATTTTCATCCGATTCCATAGCGGTGAGATCCAGCTTTGCCCGGCCAGCGATCAATTGCTTCAAATCTTCGATCACACCTTCAGCAGCAGGTCGGTACCAAATGGATTTCGCACCAATCCAGGTATATCCGCCGGTCTTGATCAAATTCTTCAGTTCGAAGTTGTATTTAAACATCAACCCTACGCAGAATTGTTGCCCGTGAAAAACCGGATAAACGACAATAATTGGTAAGTCCATGGAAACAAATATAATAGAAGATTACTTCCATTGCAAATTCACGTTCCAAACCGGCGGGAGCTCGTCCGAATGAACTTATCCTGGGGGAAGATCGACTGCAGTGAAGGGGTGCGTCCTGATCAAGACTGGCTTTTGCGTCAGGAAGCCTTTTGGCTGAACTGCACGCAATAGTCAGTCATATCCCGTTTTTACAGGGTGAATTTTTGGTCCTTTTGTTTCCAGGACAAAAGGACAGAAAAAAAGGAAACCAAAGAAAAACGGCTCCAAATGTTCAAACAAAAAAGGTGCTGAGCTCAAGAATAATTCAGGCAGCCAAACCTCCGAAAAGCACGTACCCCACCGGATAGCGTTTCGGACTCAGCCAGGAACAAAAGAGATCAAACCACAGGATTAGTGAATTTCGGAAAGCGACACGGGAGCTCGTCCGAATGAACTTATCCTGTGGGAAGATCGACTGCAGTGACGGGGTGCGTCCTGGGAATTTTTGGTCCTTTTGTTTCCAATACAAAAGGACAGAAAAAGAAAAAACAGTAAATTTCTAAAAGGAGTTTTTTCAAATTCCCGGCATTACAAAAACACCATTTCCACCCCCTCCACCACTAACCAATACCGCAGAAACTTCCCGACGAGCATCCAGACAAAAACCTTTTTCCACGACACGCGAAAAACGCCCAGCGCAACGGCAAGAATATCCCCGATGCCCGGAAGCCAGCACAAAAACGCAAGCAGCGAGCCATATCGCTCCACGCGCGCCTGCCAGCCATAAACCCGCTCGCGCCGAATGCGAAAGTATTTCTCCAGCCAATCCCATCGCGCAAGGTAGCCGAGTCCATAGCCGCTCAAACCGCCCAACCAGTTACCAGCAGTGGCAGCAATCAAAATACCCACCTTCGAAAACGGTCCGGCCAGCATCACGGCTACCAACGCCTCCGAGCTAAACGGAATGATCGTTGCCGCCAGAAAACTGGCCAGGAACAATCCGAAATACCCCCATTCCAACCACAAATTTTCCACGCTGTTCTCTTTGGCACGCGACTTGGTTTAACGTGCCACACCAAAGTTAGAAAACCTGACAGCGGTATCACCTTTAAACTCACGAGCCATGCAAAAACATACTTTACTTTCGACCATCGTCGTGGCTGTATCTTTACTCTTTGCACAACAATTGTCTGCACAAATTTCACTGGGCGGCGGAATACAAACTTCCATTCCGACAGGAACTTTTAAAAACAGTTTTGACGGAACCCCCGTCGGACTCGGTGCTTCGTTTACGGCTCCGCTTTTCAGACGCGCACCACTGCATTTCGGTTTTGGTTTTGGATGGAACCGGATGGGCCGCTCGGAGCAGGACATCTATGTTCCCGACACCCATACCGGTCTGGCAACCGGAGATCTCAGCATCACCACCAACCGATACACCTACGATCTGCTGTTGAGGCTTTCTCCGCTACGCGGGCCCATTCAACCGTTTTTTGAAGGCGTTGCCGGCTGGAGTAACTACATCACCAAAAGCGACCTGAACACGCAGTACAATTCGGGTGAAACCGGAGAGATGACCGACCGGCTGCACAACAACATGAGCTGGAACTACGGTTGGGGAGCGGGAATGCACCTGCAACTGGCTCCATACATTTTTCTCGAAGCCAAAGTACAGCGACTCTACGCCTCCGAAACATCTTTTGTGGACCAGGAAACCATGGTTATCGACAACAACGGAACCCTGGAATACGATATGATTGAAGACCGACCAGAATTCGTTACCATCCACGCGGGAATTACTTTTAAGTTTTAGTGGAATAACGACTCATTTCCGACGCCCGGATAATTCAGGGAATCAATCCAACTACAAGCACTTGTCCTACCGGATTGCGCCTGGACTCAGCCAGGAACAAATGAGATCAAATCACAGGATTAGTGAATTCGGAAAGCCACACGGGAGCTCGTCCGAATGAACTTATACTGTGAGAAGATCGATTGCGGTGACGGGGTGCGTCCTGGGAATTTTTGGTCCTTTTGTTTCCAAGACAAAAGGACAAGAAAAAAGGTGGCGTAGGAATAGGTGCAGACAATCGAAACAGGTGAGTGAATAACCCACCCTGGACACCCTCCAGCGGAGGGATTAAATCCAAACCAGTCGCGATCAAGAGTGGCTTCGGCTCCTAGCGACACAGGAGCTCGAGAAGAAAAAGAAACAAGGTAAACTACTCATAGTAAGGAGTGCTAAATCAGTGCAATTGACCCGGATAAATAAAATCAGTTGGCCCGTATCGCCTCCACCGGATCCAGCCGACTCGCCATCCACGCCGGAATAAGGCCCGAAATCAATCCGATGACTACGGAAAGACCCAACCCAATAGCAATATTCCCGACCGACAGCACCACTTCCATATCCAGCGCAGCACTCGCTACAAGCGTTCCGATGTAAATGATAATAAGTCCGATGCCTCCGCCAAACAAGCTCAGAATAATGGCCTCGGCAAGAAACTGAGTGAGTATGAAATTGTTCCGTGCCCCCAGTGATTTCTGAATCCCGATTTGCGACGTTCGCTCT
>CAZJLZ010000296.1:0-3333 GCA_964546775.1 uncultured Cryomorphaceae bacterium
TTCCTCCGTGCCGATTTCGGGGTTGATTCGGTTCGGATCGATGCCGTCGTATCCATGCGTACTTCCTTCGGTTGCTGCGAAAATGGGGGAGGCATAAATGGCTCCAATTCCCAGTTTTTTGAAATAGGGAATGGCGGCATCGAGATCTCTGAAAGTGAAATCCTTGTTGAACTGAATTCGATAAGTTGCGCCGGGGTTATACATCTGAAGCGTAAATGGAAAATGATTCTGCTTCAAGCGGAAGGGTGGCCATATCGGAAAAACTTTCAGGTGCCGGCTTCATTCCCAACCACTGCGGATCGGTGGAGGAAATGAGTTTCCGAAAAACTTTCCCCGGCTCTGGCCATGACACTTCGCGTAAAACGGAAGAGAAATTCATGCTGCAGATCACTTCCTGCGTTTCATTCCAGCGACGAAGCAACAAGGTTTTTTGGTCTTCATTAAAACGGACTTCCACGTTTTTTCGGTTGAGTGTTTTGAGTGCCGGCTCCGTTTTGCGAAGGTGGATCAACTTCCGGTAATATTCCAGCATTTCTTTGTGCGCTGTTTTGGTCAACAGGTCCCAATTCAGTTTGGAGTTGAGAAAAGTGGTTTCGGATTGTGGATCCGGCGCTTCGCCGGTTGAGAAGAAAGCAGCAAATTCGGCTTTGCGCCCCTTGCGAACCGCTTCTATTAAATCTTCATCGTCATGGCTCACGAAGTACTGAAACGGGTTTTTCTCATTGTACTCTTCGCCCATGAACAGTAGCGGTAAGAAGGGGCTGACCAGGGTTGCACCGGCCATGAGTTTTTGCATTTCGAATGTTACCAATTGGCCAATGCGTTCGCCGAGCATCCGGTTGCCAACCTGGTCGTGGTTTTGAGCAAACACGACGAATTGCTCGCCGGGATGATCTTCGACTTTTGTGCCGAAGTTTTTCTTGCGGTGTGGGGAGTAATTTCCGTTGTAGACATAGACGTCCTTGTAGGCCTTTGCCAGATGGGCTATTCCGTTAAAATCCGAATAGTATCCGATTCGTTCTCCGCCCGAAGCGACACGCAGGGCATGATGAAATTCATCCATCCATTGGGCGTCCATTCCATATCCACCCTTGTCAAAAGAATTGATGAACCGCACATCGTTTAAGTCCACTTCGGCAATCGTGTAATGTCGACGACCGGTGATTTTTTCCAACGCTTCAACATGCTCATTAATCTCTTTAAGAATGTGTTCAGGACTGAAATCTTTAATGGCCTGAACGGCATCCATTCTCAGAGCATCGATCCGAAAGTCACGGAACCACATGAGTACGTTTTCAATAAAAAAACCGCGCACGCCGTCACAATAAGCATCGTCAAAATTAACCGCCTGACCCCACGGGGTTTTGTATTTGTCGGTGAAGTAGGGTCCAAACGCCGCCGAATAATTGCCTTCGGGTCCGAAGTGATTGTACACCACGTCCAGAATCACGGCCAATCCTTTTGCGTGGCAGGCGTCTACCAGTTTTTGAAAGTTTTCGATACCGCCATAAGATTCCTGAACGGCATAGAGATAAACTCCGTCGTATCCCCAATTCCTGTTTCCGGGAAATTGGGCGACCGGCATGATTTCGATCGCGGTGATACCCAGTTCGACCAGGTAATCGAGCTTTTTCTCTAATCCTTCAAAAGTTCCTTCGGGAGAAAAGCAACCAACGTGCAACTCATAGATGATGTATTCATCCAGTGGAATGTTTTTCCAATCCTGGGTTTTCCATTGATAGGAGGTCAGGTCGCGAACCGCCGAGGGGCTGTGTACGCCCTCGGGCTGCGAAACCGACGCCGGGTCAGGAAGTTCCTGGTTGTCGACAATGACTTTATACAAATCTCCGATCTGAAGTTCATCTGTCTGGGCTGTCCAGAAGTATATATCGGTTTTTTCCAATGGAATCTTCCGGTTGTTTTTCATAACCAGAATGCCAACAGCGTTTGCAAGTGGAGCCCAGATTTTAATGTTCACTGTTCCGTCATTGGCAGGAACGACACCTAAAGTTCGGTGATGGTAGTTGATCTTCATGACTGATTGTTCGTCTCCATCAGCAATACCACACTGCGTCCGTTGACTTCGATGGAATCCTGCGCTTGAAACTTTGTTCCGTTTTGGTCGAGGGCCGCGGTTGTGGTATCCAAAATTCTTTGCCAATGACCACCGTATTTTTTTGGTGGAAGTATGAAATCTATAGATTCATGGCTGGCATTGAAAATGACGTAAAAACTGTTGTCTGTTATGACTTGTCCTCTGTCACCCTTGGAGTGAATTCCTCTTCCATAGAGAAAGATACCGAGGGATTTTGCGTATTCTGCGTTCCACTGTTCGTCATCCATTTCATCTCCCTCGGGTCCGAACCACGCAATATCTTCCAATCCACGCCCTCTGATGGGTTGGCCTTTGAACCACTTTCTTCTGCAAAATACAGGGTGCGCCCGTACAAAATGAATGAGATCTCTCGAGAATTTCAGCAATTCCTCATCGACCTTTTCCCAGTTCAGCCAAGAGATCTCATTGTCCTGACAATAGGCGTTGTTGTTTCCTCCCTGGGAATTTCCTAACTCATCACCGGCTAAAAGCATAGGTACACCTTGTGACAGAAAAACCGTTGCAAGAAAATTTCTTTTCTGCCGGTTTCGCAGTTCGATAATTTCCGGATCGTCGGTAGAACCTTCTGCTCCGCAATTCCATGAGCGATTGTAGTCTTCTCCGTCTTTGTTGTCTTCACCGTTGTCCTCGTTGTGCTTGTCGTTGTACGAAACCAGATCGTGCAATGTAAATCCGTCGTGAGCAGTAATGAAATTGATACTGGCCGTGGGGCTACGATCGTTTTGGTAGAGGTCTGAACTGCCTGTAAACCGTTCTGCGAATTCTGCGAGCATGCTGTCTGCACCGCGCCAGTAATCACGCATGCAATCCCGGTATTTTCCGTTCCATTCCACCCATCCCGGAGGAAAGTTGCCGACCTGATATCCACCTTCGCCAACGTCCCAGGGTTCGGCGATAAGTTTTACCTGCGAAATCACCGGATCCTGATGAATGATGTCGAAGAAGGCGCTGAGTTTGTTGACTTCGTGCAATTCGCGCGCGAGGGTAGAAGCCAGGTCGAATCGAAAACCATCCACATGCATTTCCAGAATCCAGTACCGCAAGCTATCCATAATGAGACGAAGCACGTGGGGTAAATTCGCGTTGAGTGTATTTCCGGTTCCGGTGTAGTCCATGTAAAATCTTTTGTCCTCCATCAGGCGATAGTACCCGGCGTTGTCAATACCTTTAAAACTCAGCGTTGGACCAAGGTGGTTGCCTTCGGCAGTGTGATTGTA
>CAZJLZ010000297.1:0-7014 GCA_964546775.1 uncultured Cryomorphaceae bacterium
CGCCGCATGTGTTTCTCCGGCTAATGCGATGTATTGCGACGTAGATCAAAATCAAGCAGGATTTGCCGGAAATCCTGGGTGTCAGAGTGCGGTTTGCGACGAAGATCCATTTTGTTGTAACTCGGAATGGGACAGTATTTGCGGTGATCTCGCTTCAGAAACTTCAGCCTGTGCGGAATGTCTCTCAACTTATATCCCTCCTCCACCCGATGGTAGCGACAACAGATACCCGGGGTTTACCGAAACCAACACTTATTTCATCAACGAAGATTATACTTTTTGCACGGTAGCGCTCTCAGGACAACTGGGCCAATGGGGCGCCGGAGGTGGCGGAGGTTGGACGATGGTTAACGGTAATATGCACAATCATTATGAAGTATGCCTCGAATATTTCGATAAAAACGGTGTTTTTCAAACCGAGCAGGAAGGCACTCTGAGGAGACACGGAAATGATTCCTGGGCATACAATCAACGAGGTATGCGATTTCATTCCCGCGACCAACAAGGTTTCAGCAATTCGATATACTATCCGCTTTTCTCATCCTCCGACCGACCAAATTATGACGTCTTGATTATGAAAGCTGCCGGATCGGATAATTTTCCCGGAAATGGTTGGTTGCCCAGTGCACATCTCAGAGATGGTTTCGGACAAACAGCTTCACAAAAAGCCGAACTAGAACTGGATGAGCGAACGTATGAGCATCAGATATCCTATTTAAACGGAGATTATTGGGGAATATATGAAATGCGTGAACGAATTGACAAAGATTTCACTGACTATTACTACGGCCAGGAAGAACAAAATGTTGATCTACTTAAATACTGGGGCGGACTTGAGGTTGAATATGGTTCAAGTGTCGATTGGTACGCCCTCCATAATTTCGTTACCAACAACGATATGAGCAATCAATTGAATTACGATTATGTTGCCACACAATTGAATCCCGAATCGTTCATCGACAATTTTATTCTCAATACCTTTTTCGTTAATACCGACTGGTTGAACTGGAATGTTATGTGGTGGCGCGGTACTCAAGGCTCCGGCGTGAGATGGCGATACGCATTGTGGGACATCGATAACATCTTTAACCTCGGACAAAATTATACCGGCTGGTCGGGTACCGGACCTTATGTTAATACGGTTTGTGAAGCTCAGAATATGTTTCAGAATTCACCTGCATCCAACGGTCATACGGCTATGTATGCCGCCTTACTGGACAATGAACAGTTTTTCACTCAATACCTGAATCGCTACGCCGATTTATTGAATACAGGTTTACATTGTGATACCCTGGTTGCACTTTTGGATGAGTTCGAACAAAACTTGTTACCGGAAATGCCGCAACACATCAGTCGCTGGGGCGGAAACATCAATACCTGGCAAAACCGTATTCAGGATATCAGAGAATTTATCTGTCTGCGTTGGGATGTTGTCATGAACCAGATTGTAGATTGTTTCGAAGATGATTATGATATCGCCGGCCCATACGAAGTAACAGTAGTGATTATTGGACCAGGTAATGTAGCATTAAATTCTATTACGATTCAGGTCGGTCCCTGGACAGGCAGCTATTTTGGAGGCCTCGATCTGGACCTGACCGCTCTTCCGCTCGACAATGCAGAGTTTATTGAGTGGCAACTGAACAACAATTACAGTGGTCAAAATTTACTGGCCTACGATCTTCCGCTTACGCTCAATCAAAGCGATACTATTTTTGCCTACTTTGAGTACATTGATCCATTGCCTGTAGAATGGTTGAATTTCACGGGACAAGTTGCTCACGAATACGGAGAATTGCAATGGAGTACTGCCAGCGAAGTAAACAGTAGTCATTTCGAAGTTCAACGTTCAATTGACGCTCATCATTTCGAGAAAATCGGAACAGTGACCGCTGCCGGAAACACCAGTACGATTAGCCAGTACTTCTTCACGGACCGAAGCTATCCCGAAGGAGTGCAGTATTACCGGCTCAAACAAATCGACTTCAATGGTGATTTTGAATATTCCAAAACCATCGCCCTGGAATACGGTCGACCCGAAACAGCATTGCTCGTGGCCCCGGTTCCAAATGACGGCCGGTTTTATGTCGTCAATCAATCATCATCGGTCATTGAGGCAGAATTGATTGCGCCTCTTGGTCAACATATCCGCTTTATCACCCTGGGGCCAGGATCAACAACAGATATTGACTTCTCTGACAGAAGTAGTGGAATGTATATGCTCCGGTATCAAACCGGAAACAAAATCAGCTACAAGAAAATTGCAATCCACTAGCTAATCCAATAGTTTAAATGTCATACCGGCCATTACGTATGACATCGGTCCTCCAAATTCTACCGTAAGTGAAATATTGGGGTGAAAGTACCAGCGAGCTCCGAGAATTCCTCCGGCACGAAATCTGTCATTGTAAAAGGCACTTATTTCTCCTCCTGCGTAAGCAGAGCCGTAGAGGTCGAAAATATCACCGCGCAAGTCACCATTCACGTGGCGATCTATCAATTGCCAGAAGTGGAAAGAACCTCGGCCTCCAAATCCAACCGCGGATGAATTATCCTTAAACAATGCCCCGACGTAGGGTCCAAGACTCACATAATCGTGGATTCCAATATCCACAAACATGACCACGGGCAATCCTAATCCCGTATGGGGACCTACATGATAACCATAGTGCCCGGCTCCGATTCCGCCGGTTAGAAGGACATCACCCGCGTCAAACGATTGGGCCTGGATATTTCCGGAAAAAACAAGAAATAAAATTGCTGCAAAAAACTGTTTCATAATTGTTTGGGTTTTGATTAAATAATTATTCCGGTGCGTTATTCGGAATATTATTTTTCTGGTGGCATATCAGTCAACACCTTGTAAACATCAGTAGGTGTTTTACAGATGACTACTTTGTTTTTATACATAGCTATCGGTGAACTCAACAATTCAGGCCGACGTTTCAGATATTCGAGATATTCACTATTGGTAAGACGCTTTCCGCGCATATGTTCCTGGTAAAAAGGGTCGGCTTTATTAAAAACCCGTCTTCCCTCTTCAGCCAGACGGTCAAGCATCAACTCAAACAATGTGTCCGAAACGCGAACATTATTGATGTCTTGCTTATTAATTTTTTTATTTAAAGACATTGCGCATGCAAGCGTCTTCTTACCCTTATCGTCATCGCTGTTATATATCAGCGTGACCTCGTTATTATTCAAGTGCATGTTATAATGTATTTATTAACATTGAAGATAACTATTATTTTCGATTTACTGTTTGTTGGAATCGGTTGAGAATGCACATATTCCCTGTAGTTATTGATTGTTGTATCCAAATTCACAAGCTTCGGCTCTACCTGTTCAGCCATCCAATGTTCCTGAAAATTACACCATTGGTTTGACGACTTTCGCTTAACTTCGCCTTCCCAAACCAATCCGACGATCATGAAGTTTATTATCACCACAATTTTGGCATTTTTAACATTGTCCACAATTGGGCAGGACACCATTTCTGTGCAAACCCTTACGTTTGAAGACATCACGAAACGACGGGGAGAGTACATTTTTCCCGGCCCGGATCAGGAATTCCGAAAAATCCTGATGTACTACACGCTGAAATGTGACCCGCAAACTACCCAGGATGGTTTTGCTTGTGGCGAATGGGATTATTTAACTTATAATTTTATCTATGACCACACGGGATTACTGGATTCCAATCTCATCACTCATCCGGAATTTTATATCGGTACTGAAACCCCGGACGAATTTGCGTATCAGAGTAATCCATTGTTCAATTACCTTCAGAGCTACGAATACTTTACCGTCATCGATAGCGTGGTTGGTGAAGAACAATTCGAAATTGGAGACGGTTTGTCACAATCTTCAGCCCTGTTTGGATTTGATTCGCAGGAGATTCGATGTCAGTATTTATGGACTGCAGACGAAATATCCTCAGCTGGGCTCACAGAAAGCGAAATTAATAGAATGGCCGTGGAAACCGCTGCTGGTCAATCTTCCACCACACATGTAATCATTCGAATGAGCAATTATCCGAATGATACGCTCATGGGTTTAATGGATGTGGAAATGGAAATGGTATTCAATCAATCTGTAGTTCTCGATCCGGAAGAACTCCATTTCTTTGATTTCACGACTCCTTTTCAGTGGGATGGTAGTTCATCCGTTTTAATAGAATTTGTAACATCTGAATCCTCGGCAGGAATAGACGTGCTTTCTGATACAATTGATTCCAACATGGCATGGAATGCAATTGGTCCGGATGGATACATAGGTTTTACCAACGGACAATTTCTGAAAATACCCGTGGACGGAGAAGATTTTGGTGATGAAATAACCATATCCCTGTGGGCATATGGAGATCCTGCAGCACTACCCGATAATACCTATTTACTGGAAGCTGTAGATGCCACCGGCGACAGATCTTTGAATGTACACTTTCCGTGGAGCGATGGTAGAATATATTGGGACGCCGGTGCAGGAACCGGTTATGATCGAATTGACAAAGCCGCCAGTCCTACCCTTTATTCCGGCACCTGGAATCATTGGACATTTACCAAAAATGCTACAACTGGTATTATGAATATCTATCTGAACGGAGAGTTGTGGCATACCGGCGAAAATAAAGATCGTTCCATTGGCGAACTTCATTCCTTTCATGTCGGAAAAGGTGCAATAAGTAACAACGGCTATCCGGGGTTTCTAGATGAGTTTATGGTATGGAGCAAAGAACTCGACGCCGCCACTATTTCAGAATGGATGCATAAGACTCCCGATCCGACGCATCCCAATTATTCTAATCTCTCACTTTATTACGACTTCAATTCTTCAACTACTGTATCTGATTTATCAGAAAATAGTATGGATGCCATTATTTTCGGGGCTCCCTTATTTCAAAACTACGATGGTGAATTTTTGAATAAAAATCCGATTCAATTGAATCATCGTCCAAAAGTTGTTTTCGCCAGCGGAGAATATTTGAGCCATCTGGATTCGATTCTTGTGGTGGATACTGTTCCCCAGCAACCTATATCTGTTGTGAGTTATGAAGTAACCAATCAGGTGCTTCAACAAACAGAAAGCAACTGGTATTGGCCGGAAGGCTGCAGCTATTGGATTGCTCCCGATGGTACTTTATCCGACAGTCTTTGTTTTGCCGCTGAGAATACTTTGATCAACTCTGAAGTAGAGTATTACGGTCCGGCTTATGAAGTGATTGACCGATGGGAAATAGGCCGGTTTATTACTCCTTATGGAATCAACCTGGATTTGGGACCCGAAGGATTTACATGGATTTATGACGTCACTGATTACGCTCACCTGCTGCACGATACCGTTGATCTTGAAATGGGAAACCAACAGGAATTGATCGACGTTCAATTTAAAATGATAACTGGAACTCCACCGAGAGACGTTCTTCAAATCAACAAAGTTTGGGGTGATATGGCGTCTCATTCTTATGCCAATCTGGACAACGATATCGTTCTGTCAGCTACCGATGTCACACTGCTCCCTCAGACTCAAGGTCTCCTGTTAAAAACCCGGCTCACCGGACATGGACACAACAGTAACACCGGTAACTATCCTCATTGTTGTGAATGGAAAGACAATACACATTACCTTTTTGTAAACGGGAATCAGGTTGAAAACTGGCACATTTGGCAAACCCATGACTGCGCTCTGAATCCGGTATTTCCTCAAGGGGGAACCTGGCCGGGAGCCCGCGAAGGCTGGTGCCCAGGTGACCTTGTAAAAGAAAACAACTTTGATCTTTCTCAGTACATTTCAGGATCTTCAATCAACCTCGATTATGACATCACACCGGTTCCTTCCAATAATCAGGGCATGGGCGGAGGAAATTATGTGGTTTCCATGCATTTGTTTCAGTATGGAGCACCAAATTACACCGTTGATGCAGAAATATATGATGTACTCAATCCCACTAAGCTGCAGTACTATTCCCGTCATAACCCTATCTGCAACGAACCTCGGATAGTTATCAGGAATGCCGGTTCTGACCCGCTTACTTCGGTCACCTTAATGTATGGAGTTTCTGGAGGAGAAACCCTTACCTATGATTGGACTGGGAACCTCGGTACTTTGGAAAGTGAAACGGTTACATTGCCGGTGACTTCAACCGAATTCTGGGATGGTGACGACAATCATGTATTTGAAGTCAGTATCAGTGAACCCAACGGAACATCCGACGAGTATGCCAATAATAATACCTACAATAGTCCCTTCAATATGCCAAATGATTATCCTTTTGATGTCATTGTCTGGTTCAAAACAAACAACATTCCGAATCAGAATTCTTATACCATAAAAGATATCAACGGTGAAATAGTTTTTGAACGCAATGATCTGGATGCACAAACAATCTACCGCGATACAATGGATTTGGAACCGGGATGCTATACATTCGAATTTCTGGATACCGGAAACGATGGTTTAAGTTATTGGGCCAATACTGCTCAAGGTTCCGGATATCTGCGCTTTAAAGAAAACGGTGGACCATTGATCGAAAGTGTAGAGGCGGATTTTGGTCGATCTGTAGTTCGGGCCTTCTCAGTGGGTGATGTCACCAGCATTTACGAAAACTCTGATTCGAAACCAGCAATTTCTGTTTATCCAAATCCGGGAAATGGCGAAATAAATGTTGAAATATCTTCATTTAATGGTCAATGTAAATTAGAGGTTTATAATTCTTTAGGTAGCCGGATCTTAACCGAAAAAATAGCCATTAATGACCATCTACTTCATCGATTTGACTTGAGAAGCCACCCTCCGGGAGTATACCTTGTAAAAATATTTAATGAAGATTTTGGACTGACCGAGAGAATTGTTATCCAATGATCTGAATAAGGATAAATTTACTCTGACAACTGTGAAAAAACTTTCCGCTCCAAAAACTGCATCATCGGTCTTCCGATCTCGTAGTAGTGCATAGTGGTCTTCAACAGGTCATCGGAAAGCACCGTTTCTGGCGGCAGCTCTGCAAAGTAATACAAA
>CAZJLZ010000298.1:0-4585 GCA_964546775.1 uncultured Cryomorphaceae bacterium
GGCGCGCACCTGTTTGAAATGCTGAATGCCTTTAAAATAATTGGCATAATGTCGGCGCATTTCCAGAACGCCGAGCCGCTCGCCTTTCCATTGCACCGAGCTGCGCAAGTGCTCGCAGGCCGCATCCACACGCTCCTGCAGTGTTGGAATCGGCAGCATTTCACCGGTTTTTTGATAATGTTTGATTTCGCGGAAAATCCAGGGATAGCCAATGCTCGCCCTGCCTATCATGATTCCATCTACCCCGTAGCGGTTTTTGTACTCCACAGCTTTTTGGGGCGAGTCAATATCACCATTTCCAAACACCGGAATGGTCATGCGCGGGTTGTTCCGCACTTCGGCAATTAGGCTCCAATCGGCTTCGCCCTTGTACATTTGTGCACGGGTGCGCCCGTGAATCGAAATGGCCTGCACTCCCACGTCCTGCAATCTTTCTGCAACTTCAACAATGCGCTTCGAATTGTCGTCCCAACCCAACCGGGTTTTCACGGTTACCGGAAGATGCGTGGCTTTGACCACTGCTTCGGTCAGTTTCACCATTTTCGGAATATCCTGCAGAATACCGGATCCTGCTCCTTTGCAAACTACTTTCTTCACCGGACAGCCATAATTGATGTCGATGATATCGGGTTTGGTTTCTGTGATGATCTTTGTCGATTCGATCATTGGATCCAATTCGGCACCGAAAATCTGGATTCCGACCGGACGTTCCTGTTCGTAAATGTCGAGTTTCTGGGTGCTTTTGGCGGCGTTGCGAATCAATCCCTCAGTGGAGATAAACTCGGTAAACATCAGGTCAGCGCCCTGCTTTTTGCACAATGCACGAAATGGCGGATCGCTGACGTCCTCCATCGGAGCCAACAACAGCGGGAATTCTCCGAGGTCGATATTTGCTATCTTCGCCATTTGTTAATCTGTTACGGGCTTCGATGAATAAAGGTGCAAATTTAAGAATTCTCAAAGCGGCATGAAGACACCCCTTCTCAAATCGTTCGATCCGTTCGTTCACCTCATCGTTTTGTTGCTTATTGCATTTACTTCCGTGACCATGTTGCTGCTTCTCGGAAACAGTTTGGTACAAATGATATGGGGTATTGATGTATTTACCGACCTGAATGTGCTTTCTGATTATTCACGCCCCGAAGTGGTTCACGCCAATAAACTGTTGTTGTTGCTACAACACATCGGAATGTTTGTGCTCCCTCCTCTGGTTTTTGCGCAATTGGTTTCGTATCGTGTAAATCAATACCTGTATCTGCTGAAACCCGTCAAACCCATCTATTGGTTGTGGGCTGTTCTGGCTATGGCGTTGGCTATGTTACCGATCAATTTGCTGGTTGAACTAAATGCCGTTTTTCAATTGCCGGAATCGCTCCGATGGCTCGAAGAAATCATTCAGTCAGCCGAACGACAAGCTGAATTGCTGACAGAAGCGTTGCTGGCAGATGTTTCTCCCGTCGCGTTGGTGGTGAACCTAATTTTGATTGCCATCATACCTGCCATTGGTGAGGAGCTCATGTTTCGCGGAGGAATTCAGCGCATACTTAGTCAATGGTCACGCAACCATCATCTTGGAATTTGGATCAGCGCTTTTATTTTCAGCGCTATTCACTTTCAGTTTTATGGGTTTTTACCGCGCATGGCGCTTGGCGCTTTATTCGGATATATGCTCGTTTGGAGTGGCTCTATCTGGTTACCGATTTTGGCACATTTTATCAACAACGCCACGGCCATCATCATCCACTACCTCATTTCAACTGGTGCCATTTCGGCAGATGTAGATACCGCAGGCACCGGCTCCGAAGGAATCTACTTTTCGCTCTTTTCGGCGCTTTTATTGGTGGGATTATTTTGGCTCTGGAACCGCCACTCTGTATGGCCGCAAATTAAGGAAGGCTATCTTCAAAAATAAAAAAGGCGCCCCTTTCGGAAACGCCTTTCGATGTATTGAGCCGGTATTGGTTTACCGCCTTTTTCTTTCGCTTGTAGAATAGTTTATTTTCAAGGCCATCGCTTCACGCAATTCCTGTTTTACGTCTGTTACAATGCCCATTTTCGTGTCTTTATCCACTTTCATGGAGGTCGTGATCAGTGGTCGTTCTGCTTCCTGACGGGCAAGTCGATTGTCTTCTACCCACAACCCGATGTCTGCAACATCAGCAAAAGCATCATCCAATTGGATACGTGGTAAGGATCCGAGTCGCTCGTCGATTGGCGGTCCAATATTGATGTAATCAACCAACGCTTTCTTCTCCAATTTTTGAATCTCCGAAGCAGCCGGTGGATCAACTTCCACCTTTAAATCCTGCTCTCGCATCACAGTAGTTACCATGAAGAAGAACAGCAGCATAAATACAATATCCGGCAGCGATGCCGTCGATATCGACGGATTGCCCTTGCTTTGCTTTTTTCTGAACTTTGACATGATTACTGATTGATATTTTTAGGTTCAGCTTCAGAAATTCGTTGCGGATACACTTGTCGAATGGCAATGATTCGCTCTTTATCGTCTTTCAGCGGATTGAGCTGATCGTACGGCACACCAAATCGATCCAGTGACAATTCATCGCGCAATTGGTTTACTGCGCTTTGGAGTTCGTTCTGCACCTGAATGTACATATCGTAAGAAGTGGCATTGTCGTTCTGCAGAGATATCAATGCAGACGAGGGAAGACTTTTAAACTCGCCGAGCAGATCGACCGCCATGAGGTTGGACTCCCACTTATCGAGAGAACTCTTTGCATTCTCATTGTCCGGATCTGCGGCCAGAGCAGCTTCTGCAACCCTAATGTTTTCCAGGCATTCCTCTCTTCGAACCCAAGTCCTTTCCGGCAGATCCGGATCGTTGTATTCGTCGGTGAATACTCCCGAATTGGTGAGGAAAGTAATGGCACCATCCTTCAGATTTTCGATGCGCATCGGTTCATTCTCCACCAGTAACTGGTCGTTGGCATTGACAAGTACAACATAGACATTTTTCTCCCTTACCTCTGGCGGCTCCGGATCTTCCTCGTCAATGGGCGGTGGTAGAATACGCAGAATTCCCTTATCGGTGTCCATGGTGGTGGTCACCAGGAAGAAAATCAAGAGCAGAAAGGCAATATCTGCCATTGATCCCGCATTGATTTCCGATAGCTCTCTTCTTGCCATTTCGTTTTGTTACTATTATTTAAATAAACGGGAAATTTCGGCAAATACTGCTGCCGCAATGGCCAAAAGTCCAAAAATATAGAATGCTATAATTCCTGCACCTGAAAGTCTCACAAGTTCAGCAGTGGGCGGTGTCCCGTCGCCCATGGCGTATGCGCGCAATACCTCATCTGAGGCAATCAGATAACTGACCACAAGCACAGCAGCGAAAACCACAAGTCCGATGAGTGTACCTTTCGCTTGTTTAATATTGGTCAGAAAGTGAAATACGCCGAATCCGATACCGATGAGTGCTGCGATAACAAACGCAATGTAACAAACATACATGGCCGCTCCGACATAACCATCGATTTCTGATCGGTTGCCTGCTACGCTATCCCAGTTGATGAAGGTGAGCAGCACAAATACCACTCCGACCACAGCAACCAGGTACATCAGGCCTTTTGCAATGATATTTATTGTTTTTTCACTCATTGTGCTTAGTTTTTAGCAGCTATATTGTGCTTGATCAGCATATCCACCAAAGTAATCGAAGCGTCTTCCATGTTGTTCACGATGCTGTCGATTTTTGCGAGGATGTAGTTGTAAAAGATTTGCAGAATAATCGCAACGATCAAACCGGATACTGTTGTAATCAAAGCCACTTTGATACCTCCTGCCACAATCGCCGGAGAAATGTTGTTCTCGGCAGCAATGTTATCGAATGCACTGATCATACCGATTACTGTTCCCATGAAACCGAGCATCGGGGCCAGTGCGATGAACAGTGATATCCAGCTCAACCCTTTTTCCAAAAGTCCCATCTGAACGCCACCGTAGGCTACTACTGACTTTTCAACAATTTCAATTCCCTCGCTAGAACGGTCTAGACCCTGGTAGAAAATACTTGCAACGGGGCCCTGCGTGTTGCGACAAACTTCCTTGGCTGCTTCCACACCACCGGATTGCAAAGCATCCTCGATATTGTTGAGGAGTTTCTGGGTGTTGGTAGTAGACATGTTCAAATAAACGATTCGCTCGATGCAGAGTGCGAGACCCAGAATCAAACAGATCAATACGAACGACATAAAACGGGGGTCTCCGTCAATAAACAGACGTTTCACCTCCTGATGAAAAGTCAGATCCTGCGCAGCGTTTTCTTCTGCTCTATCCAAAGCAGCCTGTTCTGCAGCTTGTCTGCTTTCTTCTCTTTTCGCGTCTTCAGCGGCGGCATTGGCTTCGGCAGCAGCAGAAACAGAATCGGCGTATGCCTGTTCTTCAGCAGACAGTTCCGTTTGTTCGCCCTCCTGAGCGAAGGAGAAATGAGCAGGAGCAAAAGCTAAAAAACCTGCAACAGTCAAAAGTGATAATACCTTTTTCATGGGTTGTGATGTTTATTGTCTATGTCGGTTTGTGTTAATATTCAATTATTCAATGCGGAGAGGAAGGGATTCGA
>CAZJLZ010000299.1:0-2582 GCA_964546775.1 uncultured Cryomorphaceae bacterium
TCTTCGCGGTTGATGCTGACGAGCAATTCATGGATGCTCATTTGCTCGAGATCGTTGTATTGCGACCGGCTTTCTGTAATTCGGTTTGTCATTAGATAAAAATAAAAAACTCCCGCTGTTTGGCGGGAGTTTCTGTATGCAAAGGAAAAAAATAATCTTATCTGAAAACAACTTTGGTCGTAGAGCGTTTTCCATCGAACCACAGGTTGAGGACGTACATTCCGCTTTCCAGATCACCTCTGTTGAGATTGTAGAGGTTGCTGTTTACATTTTCTACCAGTAGGCGTTGACCTTTCAGGTCGAACAATTCGATATGATCGATTATTTCACCGGCTGTAGAAATCTGAACATAGTTTGTTGCAGGATTAGGAAACAAATCAACGGCAACCTCTATTTCATTGATGTTGGTCGATAAATCCAACATGCGGAACAGACGTGGACTAACGAATTCTACAATGGTGTCAATGTAGGCTATTGCACGGGCTTTTCCTGCAACTGGACCTAAGAACTCATATGTTGGGTTGGAAGCATATCCGCCGGCGAGAATTGCGTCTCCGTTCAATCCAAGCGCATCGGCATGAGTCTGTACTGTTTCTTCATCCCACCATTCCCATGGACCGTTTCCATTACCGGCACCTTCAATCGGGAAGAGTCCTTCATCTCCGGAATTATAACCTTCGGCAACAGTCTCCACAGCTTCATGGGCACGCATAGAATACGGATCCGTATATGGAGGTTCAAAGAAAAGGTCGTTGTTTCCGAATTCGTTAGACTGGCGGGCTACAACCGCGCTACCACTTACTTCTACAACAGCGAAAGCAGTTCCCGGAACAAATACAGTTCCTTCCAAATAGGGCGCGAAAGCATCGGCAACGCCGTGTAGGCTGATGGTAGGTACTTCACCTTCCTCTTGCCATGATTCATCTCCCAAAGCTCCGCCGATATTAAACACTCCATTAATTTCTGTGGAATACCCGGGATGATTGTCAAAATTGAGTTCGGCCATCCCGCCGAAACCTTCAAAATCCCCCATAACTTCGGGATCAACCATGAAGGCTTCACTGGTGAAGTTGTAGAATTTCAACAACTGGATTTCTTCAACTTCCTGAAGAGTTGAATAGGCCAGTACTACATATCCGCCAGATCCCTGACCTCCCAAAGCGATTTTTTCCACATCAATTCCAAAGGGATTGCTACTTTCTGCCGCTTCTTTTCTGAAATATCGAACTGCAGTTTTGGTGTCCTGCATTGCCCGGTATACCGCACGAATAATGCTTTCTTTACGGAGTTCTTCGCTGGCAGCAAGAGGATTCCATCCTTTTCGGTGATCAATTGCGGCAACTACATATCCTCTTTTTGCAAAACGGGTGCAAATTTCAACGGTAGCGCTGTCTGTTTTATCGCCGGTAGGAAGGTTGTTGTAATATCTTGGAAGAAAGCTTCCGGTTGGAACGACTATGATAAGCGGTCTCTCCTCCAGAACATCTCCGGCAGGTTCATAAAAATCCAGTGCAAGGGGCTGCATATTTGGTGTGCCCGTGATTACTGTGTAATTCTGTCCATAGATAACATTGCTGGTCACTTCTACTTCAGAGAAAACCTCCGTGAGGTAGCGCTGAGCAGAAAGTTGGAATACTCCTACTGAGAGCATCCCTGATAGTAATAAAAGTCGAAGTTTTTTCATATCAATGGTTTTTTAAATGTGTAGGGTAAATTTATCAATTATAACTCAGGATTGTTTACCGTTTGCTAAATTCATATAAGATAGAGAAATAAGCCAACCGGCCCACGCGGGGTCCTCCATAAACCTGATACACTTTATTATTGAGCAGATTGCTGGCGCCGAGTTTAAAAGTACAGTTGATACCCGGTATATCTTTGCTAACCTGTGCATCCAGTAAATCATAAGTAGAAATCGGACCGGAAAATTGTGGAGAACCTTCGAAAACAAATCCCTCAATCCACTTGTAGTTAAAGCTGAACCCCCAATTTCTAAGCGCAACACCAAAAGCATTGGTAACGATGTCCCTTCCGCTGAGACCGATATTAAATTTGTGTTCGGGCGTATTGAAGGCCGGTATAATCGGATCGTCTTCTCCGGACACAAGCCTATTCCAGGAGTAGTTTCCATTCAGCGTGAAATATTTTCCGAAAAAATAGTGCACCCCGATAGCAAAGCCCTGGGTTATAACGAGGTCTTCCGCGTTAGCCGCTACCCGATAAATCTGAACACTTGCGGGATTCACCTGGTTGAGATCGTTCACTGTCAGGTCTGCTCCAATATTATATCCAATAAAATCTGTATAGATGCTGTAATAATAGCTGGCGTCTAAAAATATGTTGTTGAAAATAGTATTGCGAATTCCGATCTCAAAGGTTCGGACCCGCTCCGGTTTTATAGGTGAAACATCAAAATATTGCAGTGTATCGGCATTGCTCTCGAATGAAGCGAGCAAGGAAGGTACCGTTACCAATCCGTCTACACCGTTCAGGTTCCCAAGTAGAATGGCCCGACCTACATTGTAATAGAGGTATTGATCCTGAAGTGTCGGATTTCGAACGGCTGAACTAAATGTGAAACG
>CAZJLZ010000300.1:0-5036 GCA_964546775.1 uncultured Cryomorphaceae bacterium
TGGTAACCGCCTCCGAGGGTGGTGGTCGGAAGCCAGAAATCCAGGGAATCTTTCTGGTTGAACTGAATATCGTTGCGCTGAGATCGTAAAACGACAGATTGGACGGGAGAGTCGGCTTCAAAATCCAGCTTTATACGCAGCGTATCTCCAAAATGAACGACCGCATTGTCGGTGTTCTGAAGTTGGATTTTCACATTCTTCACATTTGGAGATGCTACTCCCCTCCTTCTCACTTTCTCGTCACGACAGCCATAAGCCAACAAAACAATGAGCACAAATAAAATCCGAATCTTCACCCTGTTGAATTTGATGGCAAGTTAAGTGATAAAAAAGATTTTCCGAGGCATCTGATCAGATCCGAGGCGACCATTGCTTCCAAACCAGTTTCTTCAATTGCAATGTCTCCGGCTCTTCCATGCAAAAAAACGCCAATTAAAATCGCATGTTGGACATCGTATCCCTGTGCCAACAAACCGGTAATAATTCCGGTAAGGACATCTCCGCTCCCGCCGGTTGACATCCCGGGATTTCCAGTGCTGTTAAAAATCACTTCTCCACCGGGTGTGGCAATGGAGGTATGAGCTCCTTTCAACACCAGAAAGCAGCTATACTTCTTTGCGAATTCAATCTGTTTCATCAACCGCTGATAATCGTTTTCCCATTCACCGACCAAACGGAGAAATTCACCCGGATGGGGTGTTAACACGATTCTATCGTGGAGCAATTTACACCATCCCGGATTCGCAGCCAAGGCATTGATGGCATCTGCGTCTACCACCATCGGAAGTTTTGCCTGTTGCAAAACCGAATAAACAAACGCTGAAGTTTCAGGAGCCGTACCCAAACCCGGACCGATGCCAATCGCTGAGAAAATTGCCGTATCCGCAGTTCCGGAAAGAAAATCACATGCTTCCATTTCCTGGACCATTGCTTCCGGAATTGCAGTTTGCATAATTGCTGTTCCTGCTTGAGGCAAAAAAGCAGTTACCAACCCAGCCCCTGATCGTAAAGCTCCATTGACACATAAAAGGGCGGCTCCATATATTCCTTTGCTACCAGCCATAATGGCTGCATGACCAAAGGTTCCTTTGTGAGCAAATTTTGGTCGGGGTTTCAGAAGAAATTTTACACTTTCTTCAGTAACGAAAGTATACTTCGTCTCAACGGATTCAATAAAATCAGGATGAATCCCGATATCGAGCACTTTCCATTCACCTACATTCTCTGCATTTTCACCAAGCAGAAGAGATAGTTTTAAAAACTGGAAAGTGAGCGTGTAGGTAGCTCTGATGATATTTTCACGTACGTTTATGCTGTTGTCTTCGTCGAACAAGCCGGAAGGCATATCGATTGAAATTATGGCTGCCCCGGAAGTATTAATTGCATGAATGACTTCCGCCGCAATCCCCTCAACACTTCGACTGATACCTGTTCCGAAGATGGCGTCGATCACCAACGCGTTGGAACCAATTTCCGGAAGATCCGATGATTGGGAGATTCGCTTTACAGGAAGTTTACTTTTACCAATTCGCTGAAAATTGGTTTTAAAATCTGGGCTTTGTTTATCGGAAAAATCAACTATATACACTTCTACTTCATAGCCGTTTCGACTCAGGAGCCTGGCAATTACCAAACCATCTCCGCCGTTGTTGCCGACACCGCAGAAAACTTTAAAAACATATTCTCTTTCGTCGAGGTTCGGTGGAAAAAGCTCAGGAGCCCGGTCGTATATCCATTGGAAACAGGCGTCTCCTGCGCGCTCCATTAAGTCGGCTGACGCAATTGGCTCTTGCTTTATTGTATAATTGTCTCCTTCCCGGATTTGCCTTGACGACAGTATTTTCACCCTGTGTGATTTTGTGTCAAATATAGCAAAGAAAGCCAGTCATACCGCCTTACGGTTTATATGCTAAAAATGAAAGTTGAGATTGATGCTACCACGGGTATTGTCGGTATCCAATCCAATAATCGAACTGCCTCCAACTTGTGTAGTGCGCGACACCAGGGTTTCTGTACCTCCCCCGGTAGGAATGGTCCAGGCTTCTGTTTCTATTTCTCCTTTGCTCTGTACAGCGACCATTGCGGCTAAACCGAATTCAAGACCCAACGATACCTTTGGAAAAACAAATATTTCTGCGCCAATAAATGCCCGGGCACCCAACATAAATCGGGATCCTGAATTGTAGCTTGTAATGAATGAATTATTCTCCCCAAAATTGGTCACAGTACCTTCTGGGTTCTCTTGAAACACCAGTTCGTATTCTGTTCGATCGGGCACCTGGTTATTGCTCTCGATTGCATTGCCGTATTTAAAATTATGGCTTTCGGTACCCAACCCTACTCCTCCTTCAATTCCATAGAATCCCTGAATGCGGGTTTGACCTTTGCGCTTCTCAACGCCATAACTGACATAAATATTCGTAACTGTTCGATTATAGGTATCCTTAACAGTATTATCGGTTGCGACACTCGAAAACTCCGGCTGAAATCCATTCCATGAATTAGACATTAAACCCAGTCTCACTCTAATACGGGTGGCAAGATCGGCTCTCCTGAACATTTTTAAAGAAATGGCCAACTCAGGATTATTAAAAGCAGTACCCGGGGCTTGATTTCCGTTGGCAGAAAAGATATTTCCGATGTATAACAAGAACGGAGCTGCATCCACTCCCAAAGCATATTCTCCGGCTTCGGGTAGAAAAGCTTCTCCTTTTTTAGAAACGGGTTGAGAAAAACACTGTAATACGATAATGGTTAGAAGGCTGGTCAGTAATATCCGCATGTGGTATGATTTGCTGTATTATACGGCATCAGCAGAGACTTATTGCTTTCGCCGGAATTATTTCTTCAAATTGAAACGGTAGTAGTCATTCTCAGAACCTTCCTCATCGTGAATTTCTATGATATCCATGACTGCATATTTCTCAGGATCCGTGCTGTATCTGGTAATTATTATATCATCAGTAGATATTCCTGATACCACGTCTTGTTTACTGCCTTCCTCGTAGGTACTCTTTGCCGAATTAAAGGTAGCCTGTGCGTAGTTGTAAGTATTTGAATTGGCTTGTACAAATTGAAGTCCACTGGCACTGGTCCAGCTATTACTGAGGATACCGTCATCGTCTAAATCATACTCCATTATGTCAATGGTTAAAGAATCTGTATCTACAGAAATCTGAAAAAGCTCTTCACTCGTAATATTAAAAGCTCTGTTCGCATCAATGCCTGCGTGAATTCCTGAAAGTTCAATCCCTGTTTTTTCCTGCAGATATGCAGACCCCGTGACAACAATAATTCTCGGAGTCTTGGTAATTCGACCTTCCATGTCTTCCAGATAAAAAACAAAATTTACTTTGGAAATTCCTTGCGTTGGCACCTGGAACGGATAAGTAAAATTCGAATGGGTTCCGGAAAGAGCCGTATCGAGCACAGTGTATGTAATCTCATTATTCTCTTTCTTGGTGATTCGTAGGGATTTCAGTCCATCGTCTGCTGAAGCATCTATTCCAAATTCCATCAGTTGTCCTGCCTGACGGGAGAACTGCGTATCATTCGGGGTGACTTTGAGTCGGGGTCCTTCAATATCTTTTCGGCAACCGACAAATACTACCAATACAGTGATGATCAGAAGAGTGGATCCTAAAAATAACCTCATTTTCATAATTTATTAAATTTGATCAAAAGTAGCGCAAAAACAAAAACACCCGCACAACGGCGGGTGTTTTTATCAATAATCTGCTGTTGATGCCTTACTTCGTAACGATACGATAAGCTTTGGCACGTACAGTTAAGGTTTCCTGACGACCGAGGAACATTTGATCAACAGTTGTCTCGTAAGAAACTGGCAATACAAAGTCAGCGTCTGGTCGGGACATCAATGCATCGTAAAGCGCATTGTTCCATCCACGGGTAGCGAGTACTCCGGGCTGCCCTCCACCGATACCGGTGTTAGAAAGGATACCTTGAGTATAACGACGTCCACCATAAGGAATTACCAGAAAGTAAGACTGAGTTGTTTTTCCAACAACATCGCCTACGTATTCCAGATCATCCATGGAGAAGTTTATCTGTGTATTAATCGGACTAACGGGAGTTGCTTTCTGTCGCATAGTGCAGGATGTTGCAACCATTACGATCAGAGCAAGCAACGCCATAATTCTGAAGTTTTTCATTTTGCTCTGTTTTAATTTGGGTTAACAACCTGTACTATCGGGTAAAGTAGAAGTTAATAGTCAATCGAACATTTGAGTTGGTGTCCATATTGAACTGACGTTGGCTGAGGTCGCTGAACAAAAGTTCAGTGTCTGCGTCAGTAGTGTAATATTCTACGCTGTAAGTTTCGAAATTCTCAGGATTTGTAATATCTCTTTCTTCAGTTACTTTGGTTTTACCACCGAGTAACCATTTCATAGAAAGACCATATTCCAGACCTACAGAAACCGGAAGTTGAGCTACGAACATGTTGAAACCAACAACCCATCCAAGACCAATCACTGTTGAATTGGTTTGTGCTGTGAACAAATCACGAGTCATAAGGTCATCATCTTCTCCGTCAACAATAGCGTATTCTACTTCGTTGGTCATTCGGTCTTTTCTGAAACCAAACAGAACATCTGCTCCAGTGTACACGTCAAAGAAATTAGCACTGTTGAAATGATGCTCAAAACCAAGAGCGATGGTGTATTCTCTCATTTGGTTAATGTTCTCAAATCTTGAAGAATCGCCTTCCAACAGCTCATTTCCAGATGGCTCATGATTCAAAACGTCGCCGTTCAAACGATCATTGTCCGCATACAAACGAATACCAGCGCGCAATACGAAATTGTCGGTGTGGTAGTACTTAAAGGTTAACAGGTCTCCGGGGCTCAACAGGTTTCCGTTGAAAAGTCCGGGCTCGTTGTCATCATTCAATCCAACGATTGGAATTACAAAATTCAAAGCAGCATCGCCAGCTACCGGACGTGCGCCCAGTTTGGCTACGATAGCCTCATTCTCTCTGGTTGAGAGTCCCTGTGCAAAGGCGGAACTTCCACCCA
>CAZJLZ010000301.1:0-2741 GCA_964546775.1 uncultured Cryomorphaceae bacterium
AATAGTCTGAGTGGAGTGCCCCAACACTACGATGTAGCGAATTACAAACTCATTTACAGGACCACAGATACCCAAGGCGATTCAACCATTGCCTCCGGATTGCTCTCCATTCCTTTGGGAACTGATTGCGCCGAGTTACCGATGGCCATTTACTGTCACGGCACTGTGTTGCAAAAGTCGAATGTTCCGTCGTCGTTGAATTACGAAGCGGGTACAGTGCGTCAATTTGCATCTTCCGGATTTATCGCCCTCGGTCCCGATTACATAGGTTTTGGAGAAAGTCCGGGTTTGCATCCGTATCAACACAATGCGACGCAGGCCACGGCTACGATTGACATGATTCATGCCGCTCGCGAATTTCTCGAAGACGAGGACATCAGCGATTCTCATGAAGTATTCATCACTGGTTATTCACAGGGTGGTCACGCCGCTATGGCCACGTTGATGTATGCGCAACAGAATGATTTGGTTGAAGAGCTTGGAATTGTGGCCGGTGCGCCGTGCAGCGGTTCTTATGATCTCTCCGGTACCACCGCTCCGCCAATAATTTTTGAGCAACTTCCTTACAACTTCTTTGGGTACGTGGCTTTTATCATGGAGAGCTATCAATTGGCCTATGGCAACATTTACGATGATATGAATGCCTTTTACGACGAAGCCTATGTCGATTTAATACCTCAGTTTTTTGACGGAGAACAAGATACCTACAGTATGGGTTATGTCAACGATCAGTTGCCCACTTCGCTGAGCCAGTTGCTCGTAGATTCAGTTGTTGACAATGTACAGGGCAATATGAACCACCCACTCTGGCAAGCACTTGAAGATAACAACAACTACGATTGGGCACCCGAGATGCCATTGAGAATGTATTACTGCACCGGCGACGAGCAAGTTTATTACGTAAACAGCACTTTGGCAGAAACTACTATGCAGGCCAATGGAGCGGAAGATGTAGAGGCGATCAATATGCTCACCGGTGGAAACCACAGCCAGTGTGTGAGTCCTTCGCTCAACGCTGCGTGGGCGTTCTTTAGCGGTCAGACTACTTTGTGTTGGACGACTTCCGTTGATAACATTGCCGAAGTACCACTGAAAATGTTTCCCAATCCTACCGGCAATATTTTAAACGTAAAGTCTCCGGATTCTTCCGGTCAGCTTGAGATGATCGATTTGCGCGGTGCAACAGTGCTTCAGCAAACGATCAATGGTTCCAATTCTAACATTGATGTATCGGGACTTCCTGCAGGACAATACCTCGTAAAAGTTACTTCTGATGGTGGGGTGCGTACCGGGAAAGTGGTGGTAGTGAGGTAGGGTTTTATCTTTTCCAAAGGCATGATATTATCAGCGTAGAATCATAGAGACTTCTCCGCTTCAACCTCTTTTCGCATGCTACGCAATGCTCCAGTCGGTTTTCGGTCGAAGTGACAATTGTGATTTTAAGAATTGTTAACTCAAATTTGCCCTCTTTCACTTCGACCGAAGCGCTGAGGTACGGAGCGCGCAGCGGAGAAGTCTCAGGGCGTAATCGAAGATTAACATTCGGTCTTGTCAATAAAAAGATTTATGAGACCGAGTCTATGTCAAAAGTTCCCCGCCACGCCCTTTCGCTCAAATCATCGATTTTCCTTAGCTTCACGGCTTCAAAACAAGCCATGGCAAAACCCACCATTCCCAAAGGAACCCGCGATTTTCTGCCGCACGAAACCCGCCGCAGAAACTACCTCTTCAGCACGATTCGTGGGGTTTTTGAGAAGTACGGCTACGCGCCCATCGAAACGCCCGCCATGGAAAACCTTTCTACCCTCACCGGAAAATACGGCGAAGAAGGGGATCGTTTGATTTTTAAGATTTTGAATAGTGGAGATTACCTCTCAAAAGCAGATCAAATCAGTTTGAAGGAAGTTAATTCTCAACGATTGGCTCCAAGTATTGCAGAAAAAGCCCTCCGCTACGATCTCACAGTTCCTTTCGCCCGCTACGTAGTCAACAACTTCAACGAACTTACGTTTCCTTTTAAACGCTACCAGATTCAACCGGTGTGGCGTGCAGACCGTCCACAGAAAGGCCGCTACCGCGAGTTTTACCAGTGCGATGCGGATGTCGTGGGCAGCGATTCTCTGTTGAATGAAGTCGAAATGGTTCAGTTGTTCGATGAGGTGCTTTCAACACTCGGTCTCAACGCTTTTACCATCAAAATCAACAACCGCAAAATCCTCAGCGGCCTGGCAGAAGTCGCCGGAGTTCACAATCAATTGATCGATGTCACCGTAGCCCTTGATAAACTCGATAAAATCGGAGCCGATGGCGTTCGCAAGGAATGGGAAGACCGTGGAATTCCGGCACCGGCCATGGAAATATTATCGCCGTTGCTTTCTATGCAGGGCAGCAACGATGAACTGCTTAAAGCTTTGGATAAGATTCTGAGCAATTCAAATACCGGTCGAAAAGGCCTCGAAGAATTGCGGTACGTGCTGGATCATGTTGCCAACCTCGGCCTTGAAAACGGAAAACTCCAGGTTGACGTTACCCTCGCACGCGGCCTCGACTACTACACCGGCGCCATTTTCGAAGTGGTCGCCGACGAAGTGAAAATGGGCAGCATCTGCGGAGGTGGTCGTTACGACGATCTCACCAGTATTTTCGGAATGGACAACCTTTCGGGAGTTGGAATTTCTTTCGGAGCGGATAGAATTTATGATGTAATGCTGGAGCTGAATATGTTCCCCGAAGATGTTTCC
>CAZJLZ010000302.1:0-3299 GCA_964546775.1 uncultured Cryomorphaceae bacterium
CTCTCTTCAATTCGGAAGTTTCCAGAGGCTGGTACCTCAAATGAAAACCACACGTCTCCTCCATGATAAATGCCGCAACCGGGATCAGGGGCTACAGAAACATCCTCAGATGTACTGAGCTGAGAACTGAAGTTCTGAGGAGTGCAACTGGTGCCTACCGGTAAGTTAATAGCACCTGCGCAATTGTCGTTTGCAGGTGGGTCGAAATCCCAAATGCACAAATCAAAGTCAATACCTGATGGATTGTTATACCGCCAGGCACGAAGGTAAAGGGTTTCCCCAGCCAATGCCGGATCAATATAATGTGAACTCAACTGATTACCGTTCGTAGCACACTCCAATTGAGTAAAACCTCCACAGGTTCCACTATAAAGTGCCCATTGCGAATTGTTGCCTGTACTGGTCATTTCTATTCTGAAATTCCCTGAGGCTGGTACCTCAAACGTAAACCAAATATCGCCGCCCTGGAAGGCTCCACAAGATGGGTTAGGTGACGCGCTTATTGGCTCGGCTGTGCTGAATTGAGAACTGTAGCCCTGTATATTACAAGTTTCTCCCACGGGGAGAGTGATTGCATTGGCACAATTGTCGTTTGCAGGTGGGTCGATCTCCCAAATACACATGTCAAAATCAATTCCTGATGAATTGTTATACCGCCATGCACGCAGGTAAAGGGTTTCCCCGGCCAATGCCGGATCACTAAAATTTGAACTCAACTGATTACCATTTGTAGCACACTCCAATTGAGTAAAACCTCCACAGGTTCCACTATAAAGTTCCCATTGCGAATTGTTGCCCGAACTGGTCATGTCTATTCTGAAATTTCCAGAAGCAGGTACTACAAAAGAGAACCACACATCACCACCCTGATAAGCCCCGCAAGTCGGGTTGGGAGCCACACTAACCGGTTCGTCGGTAGCGTCGATGCTTGTGTAACTGAATGAAACACATTCAGGACTAAATTCGATAGGTTGGGCATTTGCACAATTGTCGTTAAGAGGTTGTTGCGCAAAAGTCGATGTTGCGATTACCCACATAAAAAAGCTAACTAATAATTGCAATGTTTTCATTGTATATAATTTGGTTAATAACTAATACAAAATTGCAGGTATGATCTCGGTTGCTTCTCACCCCATTGGGTGATTTTGTCATCTCGTTTTGAACTTTATAGATGAAAAAGAAGATTTAGCAGAAAAAGGAATTGAATTGAGAGAAAAGATTATTGCCAGATCCGGCGAACCCGGTCCGTCAGCCATCGGGTTAGGATCAATTGAGCCAGGAGGATGAAAAGCAACAGGATCAGTACCTCAAGGTTAAAAAAGTAATCCACCATAACTACCGAAAGAAGGACCGAAGCGGCAAACAACAATTTTACCTGGGCAAAGCTATCGTTGTGTAACCGAACCAATAAGGCAACAAAATCCAGTTTGTTCAGCATACCGAGCAAAGACATGATCCCCACCAAAAGGAGCATCGAAAGACGGTGTGCTCCCGATTGCATTACCCATAGATTTACAGTGACCAACAAAATGAATACTACGCTGCTTACCGCCACGGCTACCTGGAAATACATTTTCTTCAATTGTGGAAACTGAAGAAACTGCCGCTTCGAATAAATTCCGGAAAAGCCGTTGTTGGCAGCATCGGCGATACCGTTTACCGGAGCGATGAGCATATTCCAGTACGCCAGAACCTGTGTTAAAAAGGCTACTTCGCGCTCTGCACAGCAATACGACAAGTACAACAACAAGACGGATGACCCCAAATGAAATCCCATAATTGACAATCCGGGATAAAATGCAGCGCGGTGTAATACCTTATACAACCTGCGATTGCCGATCTTGATTAACGCAAACCTGAAAAAACCCTTTTGAAAAGCAATACTGAACAACGTCATAAACCACACTAATTCGGCACAAAAGGTAGCCAACAATACCGCATTGGTAGGAATAATTTCCAGTGCAAACACATGTAGAAACAAATAAATCAACACCGCGTTCAGCGCAACGCCCAGGCAGGCCAACCATCCAACAAGTCGAAGATGCCCTTTTCCAACAAGAAATGCGTGGAACGGAAGACCGAGATAATACACTATTACCAACGCAACGAAATAAGGAACGGCCAGAATACAAATATCTATTAGTTCGTTGCTGTAAATTCCGGACATAATATGTACGAGAAAAGTTCCGGCACCTGAAATGAGCAAAGCAATGATTAGAAAATGAATTACTGAACCACCGAGTATTTGTCGAGCCTGAATCAGTTTGTTTTCCCTTGCAAACAATCTGGCGTAATATCGCTGAAAGCTGTCTGTCAATCCGAAACCATAGGCCAGGCAAAAAAGCAGTGCTGCATCGATCATACCTATGGCCGCCAGGTACACTTCGGCTTCCCAGCTCAGATACACCACGCCGGTAAGCAACATCAAAGCTTCGGAAATCTCACTCAGGATGAGCGGAAACGAATGTTTAAAAATCGATTTTCGGGAGGGGTACATTACTGAAATGTTTTCACCCCACAAAATTGGAGAAGAGCGACGTAGCTTTCCTCACCCCAAAGTATGATCTTTACAGCTTAATGATTAAAAAGCCAGATTCTTCTTTTAGGTTTCGGATAATTCCCGAATCCGAAACATAGCCTGAGTGCGGTTGTGCGCATCAAGTTTTTCAAACAAATTCTGCAAATGTGTTTTGACTGTATTGACAGAAATAAACAACGCTTCGCCGATTTCGCGGTTTGTTTTGCCGGTCTGAAGCAACTGCATCAATTCAAATTCACGTTGGCTGAGCGGTGTCGGAATTTTTTTATTCAGATCGTTCAAATTGATCCCGTTCGAATTTTGTTGCTGTTGGTTGAAATGATTGTACAAGGCCACTTCGAGAGAAGTCATCAGGTCGAATCCATCGAATGGTTTGAGCAGATATCCGGCAGGAAAAGTGGTTTTTGCACGTTCGAGTGTGGCTTTATCTCCATGGCTCGTTAGAAAAACAAAAGGCAGGTTGTACTGCTGGCGAATAATACCAGCGAGTTCTATTCCATCCTGGGCTGTGCCGAGATTGATATCGAGCAAGACCGCATCTGTTCGAGCCTGTTTCAATAACTGCAACGCCTGATTGCCGTCGTTGGCAATACCTGAAACCGAAAAGCCGCTTTCTTCAAGATATCCTGCAATATCCTCTGCAATAAGTGGTTCGTCTTCTACTACTAAAATGCTGTATTTGCGATTCATATGTTTATGTACTTAAAAAGTCGACAAATCATCTCCGAGGCATTCGTGCTGTTGAATGGTCAATTTAATA
>CAZJLZ010000303.1:0-3827 GCA_964546775.1 uncultured Cryomorphaceae bacterium
GAATGCGTCGTCCCACGAAACCCGGGTCTTTTTAAAAAACCGGTTGATGCTGTTGACGATGATTTGCTTCGATATGTACCATGCAACAAAACAAATAATGATGATGACAATTGTTAGTATCAGCATTTTAAGGTATACCGCAACCGTTGCATCTACCGCTAAATTGTTCACTATCCATTCATCCAACCAGACTGCTATATTGTATCGATCCTCCATGAAACTTTTTTTTTCAGAATGCAAAGGTATAAAAGTGAAAACGGGATGGAGGGTTATTCTACTTACGTGTAACTATTCTGAACTTGAACATTTCTTCCTCTGAATAAAAAAATGTCGGCTGTCCGACAAAAAATTAATATTGTCCAAACCCGCCATGGCTACGGATTTCCTTTAAACTACTCAGATAAAACGGCTTCCGATGTCGACGAAAGGTTTGTTTGTTTCCACGAAAAGTTCTAAAATTGTTCTGTCAAAACACAACCAAATCAAAATGGGCCGTTTCTCAAACATGCGGTCAAATCAATTAGTCAAACAACTATAAACAATTTCACACCATGAAAAAACTTTTACTCAATCAACATCGGATTTTTCTTCGTTCGGTGATGACAGCGCTTGCGGCGCTACTTATTTTTTCTGAAACCAAAGCTCAGGAGGAGTGGTCAGTAGCGCGTGAATGGAATGAAGAAATACTCTTTGCCATTACGGTAGATTTTGGTCGGCCAACCATTCACGCCAGAAATCTCTACCACGCCAGTGCTGTAATGTATGATGCATGGGCTGCCTATTCCCCCGATCATCAGACGTGGTTGCTGGGCAATACCCGAGGTTCTTTCACAAGTCCATTTAACGGTGTACCGATTCCGGAGGATCCGGAAGAGCTTAAAGCAGCAAGGGAAGAGGCAATTTCATTTGCCATGTACCGGCTCATGCTTCACAGGTTTCAAGGAGCTCCGGCAAATGGTTACCCTCAGATCCTTGCCCGTCTCAACAATTTGATGGACAGCAAAGGATATGATCGTTTTAACACTTCTACCAATTACTTAACCGGCGGACCTGCAGCCTTGGGCAATTACATCGCCGCCCAAATGCAGTTGTATGGTTATACAGATGGTGCAAATGAAATTGGAGGATACTCGAACCAATATTACGTTCCTCAGAACGGCATCATTTATCCTCAGAATCCGGGAAACCCGGAGTTGGTGGACCCGAATTTATGGCAGCCGATTAGTGTAACAGGACAATTTGATCAGGCCGGAAATCCAATTTTCACAACCCCTGGATTCCTGAGTGCAGAGTGGGGGGATATGGTTCCTTTTGCCATGACCGAAGATGATGTAACCGTCAAAAACCGTGATGGCAATGACTGGAGAATATTCAATGATCCGGGCGAGCCACCATTGTTAGATACAACTGCTGCAACCGCGTGGGACGATATGTACAAATGGTCATTTATGATGGTGTCCATCTGGCAATCGCACATGGATCCGGATGATCCGACTATGTGGGACATCTCTCCGGGTGCAAAAGGCAATATTCAGTCTTATCCGGAAACATTCGAAGAATTCCCTGATTTCTACAATTTAACTGGAGGTGGCGAAACCGGTGAAGGTTGGGAACTAAACCCTAAAACCGGTTTACCCTACGAACCTCAGTTGGTGAAGCGCGGTGATTATGCGCGCGTTTTGGCAGAATTCTGGGCCGATGGTCCAAAGTCATACACGCCTCCCGGACACTGGTATGAGATTATAAACCATACTGTATTGAGTCACCCCGATTTTGAAAGAAAATGGATGGGAGAAGGAGAAGAACTGGATGACCTTGAATATGACGTGAAAATTTACCTTACTCTCGGCGGATCGATGTATGATGCCGCAGTTACAGCCTGGAGTATCAAAGGATATTATGATTTTATCCGGCCTGTATCGGCCATTCGATACTTGTGTGGAAAGGGGCAATCTTCTGATCCCGATCTACCGAGTTACCACCCGGCAGGAGCTCCTTTAATGGACGGGTATGTAGAACTGGTTGAAGTAGGTGATCCACTGGCAGGTGACGATAATGAGCATGTTGGAAAAGTAAAAATTTACACATGGATGGGCCCGGACTACATTACTTATTCCGATACTATATTATTACAACATCCTTCTGATTATGCAGGTGCCGGTTGGATACTTGGTGAAAACTGGTGGCCTTGGCAACGACCTAAATTTGTGTCTCCACCATTTGCGGGGTACATATCCGGACACTCGACTTTTTCGAGTACTGCAGCTGAGGTAATGGAACGAGTTACGGGTGATCCTTTCTTCCCTGGAGGAATGGGAGAATTTTTCGCAGAACAAGAGGAATTCTTTGAATTTGAAATAGGCCCATCAACAGATGTAACCCTTCAGTGGGCTACCTATCGCGATGCTTCCGATCAATGTAGCTTATCACGCATTTGGGGTGGCATCCATCCACCCATCGATGATATCAAAGGTAGATTCATTGGTATGGAACTTGGCGAAGGTGGTGTAACTTTTGCCAACGAACTGTTTAATGCCGATCGTCCGCACGTAGTTTCAATTACCGCCAATCAGGAGGTTTTCAATATTGATGATATTGGAAGTACGGTAACCATAACGGTAACCTATGACCGCGAAATGGATACTGACATATTACCTGTTATTGAATTTCCTGCGGATAACCCAATTGCAAACTCCCTTAACTACATAAATGAAGAGTGGGTGAGCGATTTCGATTATGTGTATACCTACATATTGGAAGATGGTGGTGAAAAACTGGACGACATTTTTGTCCGGATTAAAAATGCCAAAGATACCGAAGGTAGACTGCAAACTGTAAGTGTAGAAGAACGTCCTTTGGTAATCGACACGGATCGGCCCGAAATTATCAGTGTCAGCTACAACGATTCCTTGCTCAACGATGAACTGACTCAGAGCAGTTGGTTGGTGATGACCATAGAACTGGATGAAGAAAGCGATACAACCTCCGTACCTGAAATCATTTTCAACAGTGGAGACGATCTGAGCGCTACTTTGTTCTATCTTCCCGAAAACAGTATGTGGCTGGATGAATTCAACTTTCAGGCAACTTTTTCTGTAGTCGATAACGACGAGGAAATTTTTGACATCGGTATTTCTGTCGATCAACTGAAGGATAAAGCCGGGAATGATCAGGAAGCATTTGAAGCTACTGAACAATTGGACATCGATACGCGAAATCCGGAATTTGTTGATTTAATAGTGAACGATTCCGTTCTGAACATTCAGGCCATAGGCAACAATGCGCTGGAGGTTACGCTCGCATTTGACGAGGTGATGAATACCGATATAGAACCTTCGTTCGGATTCACGAGTGATGACCCCATGGTTGTTTCTCTACTGTGGAATTCTGTTTCGAGCGGATGGGTAGATGGACAAACGTATCAGATGAACTTCAATTTGACGAGCAATCCGGTTGAATTCTCGGACATTGATGTTTTGTTGCAGGATTTCTTCGATTTGGCTGGAAACGTTCCTGCTGACGTCGAATTAAATGACCTGTTTACCATCGATACCCAGAGGCCAGGTATTGTATCCACGACGCCATCTGTTACCGTAATTTCTGATAGTGAAGTCGGTAATGATTTCGAAATATTGATTCAATATGATGAAGCAATGGATCAGGAGCAGGATCCGGTTGTGGAACTGAGCGCTGCTGAAGATGTGTCGGGATCGATTGAATTCGATCCTTTCGATAGTGAATGGATCGACGAATTTACGTTTGCAGCAGCCTTTAATGTGATGGATGAGAACATTGAAGTAGAGGATATTGACATCCTGGTTGAATTT
>CAZJLZ010000304.1:0-2787 GCA_964546775.1 uncultured Cryomorphaceae bacterium
CTCAAACCCGGCATTTTAATATCCGTGATCAACACATCCGGAATTTGATTTTGAAGTTCCGGCACCGCTTTCAACGGATCGTTTTGAGCGGTTACACGTGCTCCGTATTGCGACAATATCAATTGATACAGGCGCGTAATAAAAACATCATCATCCAACACAAAAATGTGGTAACCCTTCAGAACATCGGCTGGCAAAGCCATGCTTTCTGTGGTTTCTTCCTGCAACGGAGCTGTACGTTTTGCTTTAAATGAAACCATAAAAGTACTTCCCTTTCCGGGCTCACTTTCCACAGTGATTTGCCCATCCAACCGCATCACTATTTGTTTCACAATGCCCAACCCAAGACCGGTTCCTTTGATATTATCCTTATGCGTTCCTGCCTGCTGATAGTCCTTAAAAATATTATCCAGTTCACTTTTGTCAATCCCGACTCCTGAATCAATAATCCATACCGTGACCACTACTGAATCATCCGCCACCTCTTCTATACTGGTTTGAAAACGAACAAATCCACTGGAAGTAAATTTTATGGCATTGTGCAGCAGATTGTAAAAAACCTGTTGAAGTCGCAATGCATCGGTTTCAATATACAGCGGAGCTTGAGGGAGGACGAATTCAACCTGAAGTCCTGCATTTCTAATTATCGGGGCAAATTTCAATTCGATCTCATGAAGTATTCCGGTGAGGTCAACAGGCGAGGGGTTGACATCTATTTTTCCGGCTTCGATCTTTGCAATATCCAGAATATCATTCGCTATTTGCAGCAAATATGTGGCAGAAGCACGGACCGCTTTTATGTGCGGATTGTCATCGTCCTTCATCAATTCAGTATAGCCGATGATCGATGTGAGCGGGGTGCGCAATTCGTGGCTCATGGTGCTCAGAAAATGCTGTTTCTCTTCGGCGCGTAGCCTTGCCTGTTGTTCGTTGCGCACCAGCAATTTCTGGTAGTACCGGTTTTTCTCCACATCCCGGAGCAACATCCACAACACAACAAGTCCGGCAATTGCAAAACCGAAAACGATGTAGGTTAGTTTCTCGTTGAACTCTCTGGATGCGGCAAGTGTGGCTTGTGTTGCATTCCGGAGCTCCTCTTCACGATCGCGTTGAAAACGGTTGATGATGGATTCAAGTTTACCGATTACAAAAAGATTGATATTGTAGAGATAAGCCTCTTTTTCCTCAATCTGATTGGCCATGGCTTGCTCGCGTCGCAGAATCTTAGCCACTTCATCTTTAAATATCTGCACATTGCTGGACGCCGTCACCAACGTATCCTGAGCTGATTTAGTGAGGGTATCACTTCCAACTGCGGTGAATTTAAAAGCCTCGGCTGCGTCAACGATATTTTCGAGCGAATCGGATTCTTCTTTAATCAATTCGTCCCCGGATTTGTTACCGGAAAAAAGCCTTTGAAAAAAATTACCGCGATCGATCGATTCCTCCGGTATCTCCTCCAACAATTCCTTTTCAACAATTTGTATCACTTCCCGCTGATAATTGTTCTGGACGAATACCGAATCGGTAAGCTGTGCCGTTGCGAGACTGGACATTATTTCGTTTCCTATCCTACCTCTGACATCTTCGTTGAAACGCTTTCGCAAAAAACGAATTTCCTGATAAGCATTGGTAATGGAATCCAGCAGCAGCGGAATAGAATCGAGTTCGGCTAACAATTCCTGGTTAGCAGGATCGTACTGTTCGACCAAAGAGTTAAGTGATTTGTTGATCTCATTGATGAGCAACTGGTGTTGGTTGTCATCAATCTTGCTTTCTGACCTCTTGAGATAAAGGTTGGTAATGCGTGAAATATTGGTGGCAATGTCCTTCAAATGAGCCGAAGTACTGTCGGGTTGAGAAATTGCTTCTACCCGGTCAGAAATCACACCGGTGTTGTACCACGAATATCCGGCAAGTGATAGCACCGCTACTGCAAGCAAAGCGTAGATGAGCAAGATCTTTCCTTTTACAGAATGCATTACAAATTTTGAAATCCTTTTCATTCAAAGTTACAAATATCCAGCGCGATTATTGGTTGCCAGTGAGCGAAGCAAAACGAAAAATGCCGAAGTGCTACACTTCGGCATTTTTCCTGTTCACTCCATTGTACAGTGCTTAGCTTGTGACAAGTTTGTGGGATAGCTCAATACATCCGGTCACAAACCAACTGTGCAATATTCTTATTTCTCCGCCAGAAATTTTCCTGACTCGTCAAATTTCAACTTTTGGGTTTCTTCGCCATTGGTGACTTCAACTTTGTAAACGATCCCACCATCTTTGTCCATTTTCCATGCTTTGGTGGGTGTCCAGTCACGGTATGCTTCACCATTCAAAGAAGCCTGAACATTCGCAGGCAATTCGGTTACACTGATTTCAGATTTGTCCTTTTTGTCTTTTTTGGTTTCCTGATCGACAAATGAGATAAGACTCAGATCAGATGTGTTTGCTTGTGCGGTTGGTACACATACTGCAAGCGCGAAGCTCGCTGCTACAACCATTGCTAGTTTTTTCATAATTCTCAGTTTTAATAGTGTTCCAATTCAAATGGAAGAATCATACCAAGCGGTTCAATATTCTATGTGGGGTATATGAAAATCCCCAAACACCACAAAACATGGGCTATCAGCACAAAACACAGAGTTGCCTACCCACTTTCCTTCTTTCTTAATCCTGTTCGTTTCATCTACAACCTGAGTAAAAATTCTACAGTTTTAAATATCTCCTACTAGTTCCTGCTTTTGCAGTCCTTCGAAATACAATCATTCCTGACAAAAATTCAAAGCA
>CAZJLZ010000305.1:0-4186 GCA_964546775.1 uncultured Cryomorphaceae bacterium
TTGAAGATCGAAATAGTGAATTCCACCATTGCCAACAGGAATATTTTCACCGCTCACGTTAACGTAAAAACCTTTCATAAATGCTGTAAAAGCAGTATTGTTAGTGAGATCAGATTCTTCAGCATCAATGATCATCTGACCAAATTGTGGATCTAGCCTCAACCTTAATTGCGGATCTAATCCTACAGTATCATCACCCAAAAAGACATCATTGTCCGGATCCGGTCTTTTTACTTTGCTTTCCGGAATTACCAGGTCGGTTTCTTTGATGGCGATAATCCGATCAGAAAAGTAAGCACTGTCCAATGACAAATCTTCATCCAATTCATATATTTCGTATTCCTGCGGAAAATTAAAGCCATACTGCCCGTCATCGTATACCAGAGCCATCACTACTGAGTCTACCTGAATATTCAGAAGGTCACCACCTGCTGTAAAATCAAATGCATTGGATGATAGCCGCACCTGCGTGTAAAATCCGGAACGTGTGGTACCGAAAACTGGGTCATTCATAGCACCCAGCATTACATTTGGCAATCCATCGGGCAGGGTGTGCCCATCAACCCGGATAGAATCGTCCAGAACAGTGGAAGCAAATCCTGAAAGCGTATCCATCTGACCTATGCCCAACAAAACATCTCCAGGAAGAATATTAGAGCCAAGACCGTCTTCATTCTTTTTGCAACCTGTGAAAACAAGGGCCGATAAAAATATTGCGGCCAAAATTGGCCGCAATACGCTATTATTAGATATGTTCAAAATGTGTATCGATTTATTGAACCAGTACTGAATTCTCTTCCAAAACTCGGTCATAAAACGCAGAACATGCGCCGACCAGATCTTCAGGTTTCGCATATTCCATAACAGGCTTGGTGGTTTTGTCCAGATATTTTTTGATTTCGCCATTCAAATTTCCGCTTCCTTTGATGATCCCATCGGAATATTCCATCGCAAATTTAGTGAGGTTCTCGAAAGTAGGGTTTGCCAACACTTCCAGATCTTTGGATGCAAAACCTTCCATTTCGAGTTTCTTCGTCATTTCTTTTTCCAGTGAGCCATCAAACCCCTTGTCGTATGCAGAGAAAACAACTTTGGCATCAGAGAAATGCGGGTCGTCGCTTATTATTTTTTTCAAATAAGCCGGCATCAACGCTGTCATCCAACCATGGCAGTGAATCACATCGGGAGACCAGCCAAGTTTCTTAACAGTTTCAATAACGCCGCGAATGAAGAACAAAGATCTTTCGTCATTGTCTGCAAAGAATTTTCCTTTGGAATCACACAGTGCTGCTTTTCTGTGAAAAAAGTCTTCGTTGTCAATAAAATACACCTGCATTCTTGCAGTCGGAATAGAGGCCACCTTCAAAATCAAAGGGTGATCATTATCGTTGATGATGAGATTCATGCCCGAAAGGCGAATTACCTCGTGTAGTTGATGTCTTCTCTCGTTGATGCATCCATACCGCGGCATGAATACCCGGATTTCTCGTCCCTTCTCCTGGATGCCCTGAGGCAATTCTCTGGAAGTTGTAGAGATTTCATTGGCTTCCAGATAAGGGGTAATTTCCTGTGATACGTAAAGAACTTTTGTTTTTTCCATTGGTCGCGGGGAGTTTATTATCGGCCACAACAATATACATTTTTTAGCGGATATTCAACTAATCGCCTTAGCTTTGTTCGTTTAATCTCAACATTTGCGGATAGTTCTGTGAGGATACTGAGCACAGTCAGTGAGATTGGGCAACAGGTTCAAAACGCCAAATCGACCAGAAAAATTGTAGGGCTGGTTCCCACCATGGGAGCTTTGCATCAGGGACACGGGTCGTTGGTGAAGCAGGCACGTGCTGAATGCGACCTTGTAGTAGCAAGTATTTTTGTAAACCCCACACAGTTCAACGATCCGGGGGATTTCAACAATTATCCGCGTAGCACAGCGGCCGACGTGGATTTGCTACGGGATGCCGGGTGTGATATTGCATTTACACCCGCCTATGATGAAATTTATCCTGTGCCGGATGTTACAAAATATTACTTCGGGGAGATTGAGCGTCGGTTCGAAGGCGCACATCGGCCGGGTCATTTCAGAGGCGTAGGAATGGTCGTGCGACGGTTGCTCGAAATCATTCAACCGGATAAAGCGTATTTTGGCCTCAAGGATTATCAGCAAATAATGGTCATAAAATCCCTCGTAAGTCAATTTAATCTGGACGTAGAAATAGTGGCAGTTCCGACCATTCGCGAGGATGATGGCCTGGCGATGAGTTCCAGAAACCAACTGCTCTCACCACAAGAACGTATCATTGCACCGGAAATTTACCGGGTTTTACAGGAGGCCGGAAATAGGTCCGGTACGCATGACGTAAATCAATTGTCGGAATGGGTCGAAAATGAAATCAATCAACACAGTCACCTGTCATTGGAATATTTTGCCATCGCCGATCCTGACACTTTACAACCGGTAACCAACCTTGAACAGGCTTCACACGCCATTGCTTTGATTGCAGTGCGCGCAGGGAAAATCAGGCTCATTGACAATCTTCAACTTTTTTAAAAATGATCAGCAATAAACCCTTGCGCGTTCTGCTTAAAACCCTGAAAATTGTACTGCCCGCAGGTGTAGGATTGTTGCTATGTTACTTGATTTATGCGCAACTCACCGAGCCGGAGAAAAACGATTTATTCCACGCTCTGAAAACTGCAGAATATGAATGGTTTGCCCTCTCAATATTATTGGGTGCATTGAGTCATGTCAGCCGTGCCTACCGTTGGAAATACCTGTTGCAACCACTCGGAAAAACTCCGGCCTTCAAACACAGTTTTTACGCGGTGATGATCGGATACCTGTTCAATATGGTACTTCCAAGAGCGGGTGAGGCGAGTCGCGCTTTGGCTCTTTCGCGCAGTGAAAGCATTCCGTTTGAACGAACTTTTGGAACCATTTTCGCCGAAAGGATCATTGATATGTTGGTGTTGGCAACGATTACACTCACTACGTTTTACCTTCAGTTCGAAGTGCTCGAAGACCAATTCACAGCCCTGCAATCGGGCATTGGTGAAAAATTCAGTTGGCTCTTCCTGTTCATGTTGACCTTAGGAATTGTTGTATTGTTCATGCTTTTTAAATACGGCCGCCGTTCACGCCTTGGCTGGGTCAGGAAAATATATTTGCTTGGACTTGGTTTCTACGCGGGCCTGAGGACCATATTATACATGCGGCAAAAATGGTACTTTCTGATGCACACTTTTTTCATCTGGGCATTGTATGTTGGAATGTACTGGGTTTGTTTCTTTACCCTCGAGCAAACTTCGAGCGTACCACCAGCCGGCGTTTTTGCAGGGTTTGTCCTTGGTAGTTTTGCAGTAGTATTGTTTCCCGGTGGAATTGGAGCCTATCCGGTAGCCATTCAAAAAGCGCTCATATTGTATGGTGTGGCCGGTGCTTTTGGCTTCGCCCTCGGTTGGATTATGTGGTGCGCTCAAACCATCGTCATTATCGTTTTGGGGTTCATTTCTCTTTACCTTACTCCAAAATTTAACCCACGAAAGGCAGTACGCAATGCATAGCGCCGTTTCAAAAAAAATATTGAACATTTCTGCCCTGGAGGCCAAACTGGCCATCTGGCGGTTAAAATCCGAGAAGGTGGTTTTTACCAATGGTGTTTTCGATTTGATTCACCCGGGCCATATTGACTACCTGATTCGAGCCGCCGAGAAAGGAAATCGTTTGGTCATCGGGCTCAATAGCGATGCGTCGGTTAAAACACTGAATAAGGGATTTAACCGACCCATCAATTCTGAACTCACGAGGGCATATATTCTTGCCGCGTTGTGTGTAGTGGACGCCATTGTAATTTTTGATGACACAACTCCTGAGCAACTCATTCGATTGATCAATCCGAACATTCTTGTAAAAGGAGGAGACTACGACTCAGAGAGTAGTGATCCATCCTCTAAAAGCTACATCGTAGGATCTGATTTTGTGCGCCAGTCAGGAGGAGAAGTGACGGTTATTCCGTTTTTGGAAGGCTACTCCAGTACCCGCATCATCGATAAAATACGAGGGAATGGCAAAGGTTAGAACTGCTTTCTTTTGCTCTGACTGCGGGTACCAATCGGCTAAATGGTTAGGTAAGTGCCCGTCGTGCGGTGCGTGGAATACTTTGGTGGAAGAACTTGTGGAATCACC
>CAZJLZ010000306.1:0-3999 GCA_964546775.1 uncultured Cryomorphaceae bacterium
GCAAGGCTACTTCGCGGATATTGCTGTTGTGGATTTTATACCACGACTCCGCACCGTCTTCGGTTTTAAAAAGTCCGTCGTTGGTTGCGAGATACAGAATTTGAGAATTGCCGGGATCCATGATCAGCCAGTTGCTTTTAACGCCATCACTGATGTTCCATCCCATACCTGTAGTCTGCCAGGTTTCACCATTGTCAAACGATTTTAACACACCTACGCCGTTGTAATCATTCGCATCCCGATCGCCGGTTGCGATGTAAATAACTGAAGGATCTTCGTAGTCAACGGCAATTCCGGATACTCCCATGCTGGGCAAGTGATCGGTGAGGGGAGCCCATGTCTGACCACCGTCTTCAGATCGCCACAAGCCCCCTGCGGGTGTTCCAACGTAGATTGTATTTGGATCGCCGGGTTCTTCAAAAATGAAATTCACACGGCCAATTCCCGGATTCCAGCCATTTTGATTCGACCACATTTTAGGTCCCAGTTCGAGCCAGTTTCCGTTGCTGTTTCTGGAAATCTGTTCCTGGTTACGGCCTTTGGAAGCAATGAATTTGTAGAATTCTGAATATCGTTGGTGTCGGGGAGGGAATTCCCCTGACGGATACACACGCATCTCCGTTTCATATTCCCAGCGTTTGTATGGTTTCCACCCACTTCCGCGCACGTTTTCCATATGGTTCCAGGAAGATTCGAATTCAGCCTGTATTTCATAAAAATTTGCCCGACCATCGTGCAGCATGTCGGCCCATTTTTGTGACTGGGATTCGGAAACAGAAAAGATGGCGATGGCCACCAAACATAATAATCTCAACATTGTAAAAGCTTTTCGCAGTTCGGAATATGAAGAAAATATGGGTATTCTTCTATTCCCAAAGATACTTCTTAATCGACTATCTTTGGAATCAGAAACTTCATAATCTCTGAAAGCCATTCAGCAAACGGGCAACAATAGTAGCAATTATCAGCGTATTTTAACCGCCGACGGATCGGACAGCATCCGGGTAGAGAGTCTGAACGAAACGTACCATTCGCACCACGGCGCGGTACAGGAATCGCGGCATGTTTTTATCGAAAATGGTCTTATACCTATTTCGGCTACCCGGTCATCTCTAAAGATTTTTGAATTGGGATTCGGAACAGGGCTGAACGCCTTGCTGACCTGGATGGCTGTAGAACATTCAAACCATCCGGTTGAATATGTGGCGGTTGAGAAGTATCCGTTGCCGCCAGTGATACTGAATAGTCTTGGATATGCATCCAAACCTGAACACAAGGAAAAATTTTTGAAGCTTCACAGTGTGGATTGGGAGACACCCGTGCGTTTAAGTGGTAATTTTTCAATGACAAAACTGAAGACCGATTTGGATGAGATTAAGTATGTTTCGGAATTTGATCTCGTTTATTATGATGCCTTTGCACCGCGGGTACAGCCGAATATGTGGACGACTGAGAAATTGGAAGTAGTATCGGTATTGATGAAATCCGGCGCAAGACTCGTTACATATTGTGCTCAGGGACAATTTCGCAGAAATCTGAAAGAAGCAGGGTTTGAATGGCACTCAGCGCCGGGACCTCCTGGTAAGCGGGAAATGACGATCGCCGAAAAAGTTATGTGATGGGAGAATTTACCATCCGGGTATACGGAGTTTTCATTCAGAATCAGAAGCTTTGTTTGTCTCGCGAAAAGATTCAGAATGAGCTGGTCGTCAAGTTTCCGGGTGGCGGATTGGAATATGGAGAGGGAACGAGGGAATGTCTGCAACGGGAAATCCTGGAAGAAACCGGACAAGAGATTAAAACAGGCGCACACTTTTATACCACGGATTTTTTTCAACCTTCGATATTTCACACCCATCCAGTTCAGGTTATCAGCATCTATTATTTCGCAGTATTTTTATATCCTGAATCGCTGAAAACAATAGCAACCGAATTGAAAGAGGAAGGAATTTTCTGGATTCCGATGACTGATGTATCACCGGAAATCCTGCAACTTCCCATTGATCAGGTCGTGGTAGAAAAGCTTTTGAAAAGGTAAGTGGTTGGGTTATTTGTGCCTGATCTCTTTTCCGAGTTGGCCGTTTTTGTAGTGAAATTCTGCACGAAGTGAACCATCAGGAGCGTATTCATACCGCACTCCGTCTTCAACTCCGGCCTTGTAGGATTCTTCCAGTTTTTTATTTCCGTTGTCATAATAATAGGTCCAAACCCCATCTTCAACACCGTCTTTATAATAGCCGGTATATTCTACCTGACCATCTGGAAAGTACGCCTCTTCTTTTACAATTTTTTCATTTTCGGCACTGCCTTTCATCCAGACTACAAATTCGGGCGTTCCATCATCATAAGTAGAAACCACGTGCTTTTTTTGAGCCAGGAGATGTTGTGTTGCCAAAAGGAATACAATCAGAATGATTACGCGCATAAGTAGAAATTGAGTTCGGGAAGTTGGAATACAAAGCTACTAAAACCGCACCACAAATTTCACGTTGAGTCTCCGGTTGGTTAAATAATTGGGAATGGCATAGGATTGATTGGAGTCGTTTTTGATCCATAGATAGGATACAACGTTGTTGGCACCAAATAAGTTAAAGATTTCGAGGCTGACGTAAGCTGCAGTAAAATGGCTGAACAATCCGGTAGGTTTCCTTTCTTTTTTCTTCGAGATAAAGTCATAGGAAAATCCAATATCCACCCGCTTATAAGATGTTGTTCGCAGCGTGTCGCGATATCTTTCGTGTGTGGGTGGCCCGTAGGGTAGACCTGTGCCGAACAACAGACTCAGGTGTACCCTGAATTGTGGCCAGTTGGGCATTTCGTCCTGAAAGAAAAAATTGAAATTGAGTCGTTGATCTGTCGGACGAGGAATAAATCCCGGTACAATTAAAACACTGTCAACACTCGCCTGATCGGCAGTGTATCCCGGGACTATCTTTTGCCCCTGCGCATTGTAATGCTGAAAGAATTCATCGCCCTCAATGTCCTCACGCGTTTGCATCAACGAAAGCGAAGCCCACGATTCGATACCTTTTATAAATTCGCCGTTCAGTTTAAAGTCGATTCCGGTTGCGTAACCATGTGCGTTGTTGGTGGCATAATAACGAAGTCTAACATTATCTACTTCGTAGGGAATGATATCCAGTAAATGCTTGTAATACACTTCTGTTATGAATTTGAACGGGCGTTTCCAGAACATAAAATTCAGGTCGGTTCCAAGAACAAAGTGTATTGATTTCTGAGCACGAATTTCGGGATTGAGTGTTCCGTTGAAATCCCGAAGCTCTCGGTAGAAAGGTGGTTGATAATACACGCCCGAAGCAAGCTTAAAAACCACATCTCTGGTGAGAACTGTAGAGTCGTTCAGGATTTTTTCCCAGCGGGGCTTGTAGGTAATGTTCCCACGGGGGCTGATAACGAGTTGATCATTGAAATCCCAGTAATTTGCACGCACTCCAAGATTGGTTGTAAGAATGGCATCGTTGTTCAGCGTATGCGACCAACTGTCCTGCAAATAAGCACTGAACCGGTTGCTTTGCATCTGAAGCTGTGATTTGAGCACGTAGGGAAAAACAATCTGTTGGCTTGGTTGAAGAGATGGATTCGTATATCCGACGGAATCAGAAGGGTGCGGCACAGAATATCCTGCCGAATCGAGCATTTCCCATTCGTCTATTTTGTCAAAAATCTGCTCGTATTTATAATCTGCTCCCCATTGAACAAAGTGTTGGCCGGCTTCGTGAAAACCCTTCAATGCGACGCTGGCAACATTGGCTTCAAGTTCATTTCTCGCGTGTCTGAGAAATCCGCCAACGCCTCTGCTGCGTGCAGCTTCACTGAATTCGTCAGATCCGAAATCCCGTTCTATCTCTTCGAGCCGGTATTCGCCGAGTACATCAAATTCTTCATTTTCAAGTGTAGTAAAGACTGAGCCGGTTAATTTGATCAACGATTTCTTCGATATTTTGTAATCGAAAGCCAGAGCACCAAACGCAGTTTCGT
>CAZJLZ010000307.1:0-3426 GCA_964546775.1 uncultured Cryomorphaceae bacterium
GTATTGGAGGATGGAAATTTTTATTATCCCGACGATCATCAACGATCTGAGAAATTGAACGACCGTGTTTTGAGCAAATCCAATACGGCCAGTTCGTTTATTTATACACTTTCCGGGCTGCATCTTCTGCACCTTTTGGGCGGTCTGTTGTATCTCATTTATCTGGTGATCAAAAGTTACCGCGTCCAGTTTAACAACACCAACAATTTAAGCCTTAAGCAGGGAGCCACCTACTGGCATTTTTTGGATATCTTGTGGGTCTATTTGTTCTTGTTTTTATTATTTATTCACTAAACTTGCACAAAATTTTTTCGCATGTCAGGAGAAGCTTCTAAGACCATTGATCCCAAAGTGCTGTGGGATGGCGGTCGCTCGCCATTTAGCGTGAGCTACGGAAAGATGATGATGTGGTTCTTTTTAGTGTCAGATGCCCTGACCTTTTCCGGACTGCTCGCTGCCTATGGATTCGTACGCCATTCCTATACCGGAGCGTGGCCGATTGGTGAACAGGTTTTCCACGCATTCCCGTTTATGGGACAAACCCATCTTCCGCTTCTGTATGTAGCAATGATGACTTTTATTTTGATTGTCAGTTCCGTTACCATGGTACTGGCAGTAGAGGCCGGTCATCGTCTGGATAAACGCGGCGTGATAAAATGGTTGGGCCTCACGATCATCGGAGGAATGATTTTCGTCGGTTCCCAGGCTTGGGAATGGTATCACTTCATTCACGGTTCTGCAGGTTATGTAGTTACAGCCGAGGGTGATCAGGCCTGGCTTACAACAGATATTTCCGGAAAGAACGTTTCAGAAGTAGCCGATTTCGGGTTGATCTTTAATCGCGGAGCTGAAAACGAACGACAGGTTTCCGGCTCGGAAGCACTGAACATCTACAACAATAAAATTCAACACGTGCAAGGGGCCAATATGACCATCAACGAATATGGTCCTCCGCAGTACGCCAACTTTTTCTTCTTTATTACGGGTTTTCATGGCTTCCACGTTTTCAGCGGTGTCGTGATCAATATATTGATTTTCCTGAATGTCATTAGAGGAACTTACGATTCCCGCGGACACTTCGAAATGATTGAGAAGACAGGATTGTACTGGCACTTTGTAGATTTGGTTTGGGTATTTGTTTTTACGTTCTTCTACCTGATATAATTCAAGCACCATGGAAAGAGACGACTTATTGGTAAACGATTCTTACTCGGTAGAAGCCCGTCATGACGAAGAGCATGGTAAGGCCATCCGAAAGAAAATAGTTTTTGTTACTGTTTTACTCACGGTAGTTACCATTGTTGAGGTGTTGCTGGGCGTGTTTATCAAACAGGGAACTGATTTGTGGCCAGTTGTAAAATGGTTGTTCATCGCCATGACTCTGGTTAAAGCAGGTTATATTGTGGCTGTATTTATGCACCTTGGAGATGAACGCAAATCCTTGCGTTACATCATTTTATTGCCGTACGCATTGTTCATACTATTGCTGCTTTACATCGTTATTACCGAGTCGAATTACCTCAATATGCTGTGGTCAACATATTTTTGACCCTCTGAATGAAACCGGTTTCCACACCCCTCAAAGTAGTTGCCCTTTTATTTCTTTTGATTGGCCCCGTTGTCGCTTTTTACCTGATCTCCAGTGGTGATCACCGGTTTATCGAATTGCCCCATTACGGTCCCAAAGAATGGGATTATCGCACCGACGGAACGGTAGACACGATCTATCATAAGATCCCGGATTTTACTTTTGTCAATCAGTTTGGAGATACCGTCACAGAGAAAGATTTTGAAGGAGATATTCTGATTGTCGACTTTTTTTTCAGTACGTGCCCGACCATTTGTCCTGTGATGTCGAACCACATGGCCAGCCTTCAGCTCCAATTGAAAGAAGAGCATTTCAGTCGTGTGAAATTATTGTCACACACCGTAAATCCTGACTATGATACGCCCGAAATATTGCGGAAATACGGCGAGGACCACGAGGCGAATTTTAATCGCTGGACATTTTTAACCGGCAACAAAGACGAAATTTATCGCCAGGGAGTGAAAGGATATTTGCTTCCTGCACAGGAAGACGCGCTCGCACCCGGTGGTTTTCTCCATTCGGAGCAATTTGTATTGGTGGATGAAGAACGGCACATCCGTGGTTTTTATGATGGCACCGATCTGGCCGAAATGCGCCGCCTGATCAAGGACGTCAAAATGCTGCTAAAGGAGTACAATGAAAAATCAAGCTGAGTCTCATTCAGGCGATCCGGTTCCATTCAAAAAGTGGATCATTGCGCTTTCCATTGTAATTCCCTTGGCCGTAGCAGGACTTTTTACGGTCAAAATCGACGGCTACGATTTTAGCTTTCTTCCTCCGGTTTATGCGGGAATCAATGCAATAACCGCCGTGTTGTTGTTGGTGGCTTTGGTAGCCATTCTGAATAAAAAGATCGACCTGCACAAAGCGGTGATGACCACTTGCCTCGCGCTTTCGGCGCTGTTCCTGGTTTTGTACGTAATGTATCACATCACCTCAGAAACCACCCGTTTTGGCGGCGAAGGATGGGTAAAAACCGTATACCTGTTTATACTGGCATCCCATATTTTGCTGTCAATTGCCGTAATTCCTCTTGTCCTGGTTACTTATGTTCGAGGACTCACCCATCGGGTCGCGCAACACAAAAAAATTGCTCGTTTCACGTGGCCAATATGGTTCTATGTTGCCGTTTCCGGAGTGGTAGTATACCTCATGATTTCACCTTATTATTCATGACGAATAATTAACTTTGCCTCCATGTTTCGCATAAATTTCATTTGGCTTGTTTTACTGATTTTGGTCGCGGCTTTCCCCGATCAGGCAACAGCGCAATGTGCCATGTGTAAAGCCACCAACGAAAGCGCGCTCAGCGAGGGTGGCGGAATGGGAATCAATGAAGGCATCCTGTATTTAATGGGGATTCCATACTTGCTTCTGGGCATTCTCGGATATCTTTTTTTTCGTAAGAAAATTGGAGGATTTTTTCGGGAGATGCGCGAAATACACGATTAGACGTTCTTATTGTAAGCTTATACAGAAAGACCGAGGGAAAAGGCCCGATGAAGTCTTGGCAACCTGATGCTGAATTTCAGCAGACGTGGTGCTAATTCCTTCCCGATGAAAAAACGGGGCAGATGAGCAATAGTTAAACAATCAATCATTAAACTATTATCTCTGCAAACGCAGAGATTTTTTTTTGGAATATTATGGACATACAATCAATACTGAAAGAGCGCATTCTTGTTCTCGACGGCGCAATGGGTACAATGATTCAAAACTACCATCTGGAGGAAGAGGATTACCGGGGCCAGGAGTTTGAAGGCGTTGCCAATTCCGTCAAGGGAAACAATGATTTGCTCAGTATTACGCAACCCGGAATTATCAAGGAAATCCATATT
>CAZJLZ010000308.1:0-2514 GCA_964546775.1 uncultured Cryomorphaceae bacterium
GCCACTGAACCAACGAGTATTCCCCCGTTGGTCATGATTTCATTGAGGGTGAGTTGGCTGTTTGAAGAAAGAAAAAGAACATTGGCCACTATCGAAATCAGTACGACGAGGATGGAAAGCTGGTATCTCCAGACGATGAGCATGGACGCACCGATATAAATGGCAATGTACGCGAGCGTGTGGGTGCGAAAATCGGCGACATCCATAAAGCTCCAGATGTACGCATTTTCAATACAGATCAGCGCATAGGGCACCAATATCATATAGGCTGACGGGAAGCGTGTTTTTTTCCAGATGAGCAGAACGACGAGCGTCACCAGTGAAACACCCATTCGGAACAAAAAGAACCGGAACCATTCTTCGGGAACAACGAAATAATCGTTCAACGAAAAAACGGCGTTGAAAACAATGGCCACCCACGCTCCGATTTCGTGATAGCGATTGGCTGCTTTAGCTATCTCAGTTTTCCAGGGAACGGGTAGATTGGGAATTGTTTGGTGCGTAGATTTAACTACGGAATCGGCAGTCGACGCGCGGATATCAAAATCCAGCGCTATATTTCCTGTTGCGTTCACAGCTATGGTGTACGCAGTATTCTATACCGGGTTACTGCGGGGATTCCGGCTACGGTGTTATTTGGGGTTGGTTGATTTTGCCACGAAGGTCCCAAGGCTCAAAGATTAGTACGGATTGCATAATGACGCTTAGAGTCTTCGCGAATTTGTTACCTTCCCTCAGAGTCCCGTACCGGTGACTCTGAGGGGAGTAATAATAGTATTAACTTTTTCATTTTGTTAAGTTTTAGGTGTGTTTTCAATTCACCCAAACTCAACTTATTCCTTTATTATCTTTTTGTTAATGAGATGGCCATTTTGAGGTAAATACTGTAGTAGGTAAACCCCTGAAGACATCTCACTTAAATTGATTTGAATATTCTTTTGTACCTTGGTAGTTGAATAAACCAAATGGCCGGTGATATCATAAATCCTGATTACACCGGTTTCATTTCCCGAAACATTTAATGTTTCACGAGCAGGAACCGGGAAAACCGATAAAATATCCTTACTACTGGAATTGTCAATATTGGTGACAACAGGACACGGCGTGACACTGACATCATCAACAAAGTAATAGGCAACATCAAATGTGGGATCGTTACCGTTTACAGGTTCTACGAAACAACTGTCATCTGGTAGCAAATTTCCAATAGTAAGAAATCTTTCGCCCCCTTCGGCGGTATATAGCCCGCTAATTTCAGTCCAGCCAAGGGTATCCGATAATAAAATGCCATAAGGATTGGCGATTTGTGGAAATACACCAAACTCGCAAGCATCCTCAAGATTCAGAAGTTCGTTGTCCGAGAAATAAATACCCAAACAATCGGTACATATCTGGCTTCTATTACTCAATGAGACATACATCGACACACAGTAACTAGAATCAGATATAAGGGGTTCATTCAATTCCGCTTGTACATATTCCCTGGTGCAACTATTAGCGATCGCAATGAACAGACCGACCATTTTTGACCCTGTTCGCGGCCATTGCCATTCACCATAGGCTACAAGAGGAAATATTGAACTCACACATCCAGAGATGGCTTCAGTACCATAATAATTTGGTGTGGCATCATTTGGGTTGTACCAATGTGCTGCTCCAAAAAAAGTCGGGTCACCAGATATATATGTACACGAGGTATCTTCAAAGCTTGGATTCGGCACCAGATTTTGTGCCTGTGCCCAAACAGAAAAAGCAAAAAAAGGAATAAGTATAAATTTGGGTTTCATGAGTAATTCTCGTATTTGTTGAAGAGGTCTCATTAATCGCTCTCTAAAGAGGAGTCTCGGTGGTGTCTTCCTTTTTATGAATTTCTGCCCCTTGAGGCATGGTTGGATTTTATTTCATTGAGGAAAGCTATGTATTTTTTATGAAACTGTTGCTGTCCAAACGGTTAAAATAGGTTCTTCTCGCTGATTCTTTATATTGATGCGCGTTGTACTCACTCGCACACTCTTCAATCGCATGCGAGCTACGCCAGAAATTTCGCATTCACCTTCTCCCATAGCCGCACCACCTGCACCGCTTCCTGTACATCGTGAACACGCAGGATATTGGCGCCTTTTTGCAAGGCGATCGTGTGCAGCACCGTACTGCCGTTGAGCGATTCTTCCGGTGAGATGCCAAGGGTTTTTGAAATCATCGATTTGCGGGAGACACCCACCATCACCGGACATTTCAACACATGCAGAACTTCGAGGTGGTTCAGCAAATGAAAACTGTGAGAAGGTTTTTTTGCAAAGCCAAATCCCGGATCTACAATGATGTCTGAAATTCCTTTTTCACGCAGCAGGTTTACCTTTTCAGAAAACGCATGCATTACATTCTGGAGTACATCATCGTATTTGGTATACTGTGTCATGGTTTGCGGAGTGCCCCGCATGTGCATGAGTACATAGGGAACTTTGAGTTCAGAGACTACCGATATGAGTTCGTCGTCAAGGGTTCCGCCGCTGA
>CAZJLZ010000309.1:0-13364 GCA_964546775.1 uncultured Cryomorphaceae bacterium
GGCTTTGGTGAAAAACGACATGAAGCCTAGTCCCACTCCGAATTTTTCTTTAAAATCGTCTTTGTATTTGCCTCGCAGATCCATGATGGGTTTCATGTTCACCTCGTTGAACGTGGTGAGCATCGCTGTTTCGTTTTTCACGGCAACCAGTCGCTCGCTGATTTTGCGTCGAAGCATCGACATTTTCTCGCGTTTCTGTTCGCGAGTGCCGCCCCAGCCGCCGGTTTGTTCAGCAGAAATCCCTCCGGCCATCGCTTCCATGACGTCTCCTTTGGTGATTCGTCCACCTTTGCCGCTGGCGTTTATCTTTTCGGCGCTGACGTTGTTCTCATCCATTAGCTTGCGTGCTGCCGGAGAGGGATGCCCTTTGGCGTGGGAATCTTCTTCCTTTGATTTTTCAGCTTTAACAGCAGGTTTGCTTTCTTCCTGTGATTTCTCAGGCTTTTCCGATTCGGCCTTGGATTCTTTGGCTTTGGATTCTTCCTTTTTGTTGCTGCCCGCTGGTTTTTTTGCATCAGTGTCGATGATGCAAACCACATCTCCGACGGCTACCGTATCTCCTTCGCTGGCTTTTAGCGTAATCGTTCCGCTTTCTTCCGCGGGAAGTTCAAGCGTTGCTTTGTCTGAGTCGATCTCAGCTATGGCCTGATCCTTTTCTACGTAATCACCGTCTTTCACGAGCCATGAGGCTATTTCCACTTCAGATATTGATTCTCCGGGACTGGGTACTTTCATTTCTAGCTTCATGAAACGGGGCTTTTCTTAGTTGATTTGGTTGCCTTGGCATAATTGAAGAGCCTGCAAAGCAAGGCCTCCTGACGGAACTGATGAATCATCGGTGAACCACCGGCGGGGCTCGCACTTTCGTCGCGTCCAATATATTCAAACGGGACGTTGCGCAATTTGCGTGAGATAAAGGACCATGGTCCCATGTTTTCCGGTTCTTCCTGCATCCAGATGATTCGTTCAGCATTCGAATATTTGCTGATCAATGTCCGGATTTGTTTCTCCGGTAGCGGATACAATTGTTCCAGCCTTACGAGCGCAATGTTGTACCCTTTGTTTTCGGTGTCTCGTTTTTCGAGTGCATCGTAAAATATTTTACCCGAACAGAAAACGAGGGTATCTACATTTTCGGGTTTCACTGATGAATCATCGATGACCTCCTGGAATTTTCCTTTGCTCATTTCTTTGATCGAAGAGACAGCTTTTGGGTACCGCAATAATTTCTTCGGTGTGAATATGATCAGCGGTTTTCTAAAAGGGCGGTGCATTTGTCTCCGCAACAGATGAAAGAAGTTGGCAGGAGTAGTGGCGTTGCAAACCTGCATATTGTCTTCTCCACAAAGGGTGAGAAAACGCTCCAGACGTGCGCTGGAATGTTCCGATCCCATGCCTTCATAACCATGGGGCAGCAACATCACTATACCGTTCATGGTTCGCCATTTTTCTTCAGCGGCGCTGATAAACTGGTCGATGATGATCTGCGCACCATTATTAAAATCTCCGAATTGCGCTTCCCACAGCGTCAAAGCCTGTGGACTGGCAAATGCGTATCCGTAATCGAATCCCAGTACCGCGTATTCTGACAGCAGCGAGTTGTAAACGTAAAACTGACCTTGTTTGTCCGCGAGGTGGTTCAGTGGGAGGTATTCTTCTTCAGCGTCTTCGCTGAGAATAACCGAATGGCGATGTGAAAACGTTCCGCGTTCCACATCTTGGCCGGACAAGCGTACGTCGTGACCTTCGGTGAGCAATGTGGCATAGGCCAACAATTCGCCGATCGCCCAGTCGAGCCGATCATCTTCGATCATTTGAAGACGGTCGTCCATGAGCTTACCGATTTTACGAAAGAATTTTTTCTCCTTCGGAAGGGTGGACATCCGAATGGCGAGATCGCGGAGTTTTTTGAGGTCATAACCTGTATCGGGAGAGGTCTCCATTTCACCGGGTTCGGCCATGCGCAGTTCTTTCCAGGTATTTCCGAGAAATTGAGAAACACTGGCCTTGGCTACTTTTTTGGAAGCTTCCAATGCAAGGTCAAGTTCTGCTTCAAAATCGGCGCGCAACTGGTCGTCTTGTTCCTGTGTCAAAACTTCTTCTTTGTACAACTGCTTTGCGTAAATCTCCCGCGGGTTGGGGTGATTGGCGATCAGATCGTACAATTTTGGCTGAGTGAATTTGGGTTCGTCTCCTTCGTTGTGTCCGTATTTGCGGTAACAGAGCAGGTCGATAAATACATCGCGCTTGAACCGCTGACGATATTCAACGGCAATCATTACGGTTTGTACCATGGCTTCAACATCGTCACCATTGACATGAAATACCGGGCACAGCGTAACTTTTGCGACATCTGTGCAATAGGTGCTGGAACGGCCGTCGAGATAATTGGTCGTGAATCCAACCTGGTTGTTGACCACGATGTGAATCGTTCCGCCGACGGCGTATCCATCCAACTGGGCCATTTGAACGACTTCATAAACGACTCCCTGGGCTGCAATTGCCGCATCACCGTGGATGAGAATCGGTACGATCAGAGAATCATCCTTCAGATAACGATCAATTTTTCCGCGGGTTAAACCACCGACAACAGGATCTACCGCTTCGAGGTGAGAAGGGTTCGGTGCAAGCGTAAGGTGAACTTTGTGGCCGCTGACGGTTTTAATACCAGACGATTGGCCGAGGTGGTATTTTACATCACCATCAATACGCTTGCCCTTGTCTTCGAATTCTTTTCCTTCAAATTCACTGAAAATGTCCTCAAAAGGTTTGTTGAAGATGTTGGCGAGCATATTCAATCGTCCCCTGTGGGCCATGCCCATAACAAACTCCTTGATGCCCAGAGTGGCGCCGTGTTCGATAATGGTGTTGATGGCCGGAATGAGTGACTCTCCTCCCTCAATAGAAAATCGTTTCTGACCGACGAACTTGCGTTGTAGGTATTGTTCGTACACCGTGGCCTGGTTCAGTTTTTTGAATATGTGCATTTTCCCCTCGGGAGAAAACTTCGGCAAATTTTCGAGTTCTATTTTTGAGCGGATCCAGTTTTTTCTTTCGGGGTCGCGGATGTAATTGTACTCGATTCCGATCGATCGACAATACGTGTCTTCGAGGTGTTGAATAATTTCCTTCAGCTTTGCTTTTCCGATTCCAACTTCTTCTCCGGCTTCAAATTCTGTATCGAGGTCTGATTCGCTCAGACCAAAATTTTCAACAGCCAGGGTTGGAGTGTATTTTCTGCGATCGCGAACAGGGTTGGTGTGCGTAAAGAGGTGTCCACGGGTTCGATAGCCGTTGATCAGGTTCAGAACACGAAATTCCAGATAGACGTTTTCGTGCACAACCCCGGTTGAATCGTAGTGCTTTTGAGCAAACTAAAAGCCTTCGAAAAAATGTCTCCAGCTTTCTTCTACACTGCCGGGATCTTTTAGAAACTGTTTAAATTGTGACTCTATTGATGAAACATCGGCATTACCGAGGTACGAAAATTTGTCCATGCTGACTCGATCAGTGTTGTGGGGACAAATTTAAGACTTTACTACGGGATGAGGCCCGAAAGCGACAACCTTTTGATTACTTATTTCCGGTGTTGTACATCCGGCGAATCACAACTTTCTGAAAGCATCTTTTAATGATGGCAACGGTGAGTAGTTCGGCAGGTTTATCGGATGCGAGCGCTTCATTCACGTGGGATTCGTGGAGGTCTACCTGGTAAAGCACCTGTGGGAGTGATTGAAGTTCAGTGTTCATCAATTTTTCAACTTCCGGTTTCACGAGGTTGAACAACTGCTCGAAAGGAGTTTCGGACGTATGGATTCCGGGAAGCTTTAGCTCAGGTAGACGAAGGTCTTTGACAATCTGACGAAGTGTGTCTTCGATTAATTCATCGTTAATGAGATGTTTATCCGGAAGATCCACGATTTAATAATTGATCCATGCTTTCCGAACCACCGCTTGCTTTTCTGTAGGGTTCGGGTCATAACTCAGCCTGAGGGTTACCGATCTTGTTACTTTTTGTGCACGGCCTTTTAATGAAATTCTTTTCCATTCGTCCTCTCCGGTTTTGCGCTCTACGACGAGTGTTACCTTATCTCCTTCGGAATAGTTTGCTTTAAAGGTGTTGATGCCTTCCGAAAACACTTCAGGTTTGAGGTCGATGTCATTGACACTGACCAGTAAATCTCCTTTTTCAATGCCGAGATCGCGCCCAAAGCTGTTCATGCCGATCGTGGTCACCACTTCCATCAAATCGCGCTCTTTGTTGTGGCCGGGTAGAAATCCACCGAATGTAAGTTCAGAAATGGTCGTGTTTCTCTGAAGGTCCACTCCGGCTTTTGCAAGATATTCTTCCAGGGGAAGGGGTTCCGGACCTTCAACGTATTTGCGGAAAAACTCCCGTACTTCCGGATAGGTCATCGCTGTAATTTCATCGAACAAAGCATCGTCCTGAAAAGGTTGATCGGGTCCGAATTTTTGGGAAAGATCGTTGATCAAAGCGCGCAGATCTTTTTCACCGTTCGACAGATCACACAAGAGCAAATCGAGGCACATCCCGATCAAGGCACCTTTGGTATACACATTCATGTATTGATCCTGGTGCTCATCCAGCGATTTTATGCTTAGCTCAGTAAACGGAAGCGTATCGTTGTACGCTGCCGATTGCGATATTTTTTGTCTTACGATGCTGAGAAAATCGTCGGGAGAGATGATTTCCTGCCGCACCTGCATGTGGTGGGCAGCGTATTCTGTAACGCCTTCGTACAGCCAAAGATGACGAGACATTTTGGGGTTCATGAAGTCGTAATCGTGGATGTGCTCCGAATGAATGTTGAGCGGAGTAACGATGTGAAAAAATTCGTGGGCAACAATGTCCCGAATGTTCTGTGAGAGGAATTTTTTGCCCATTTCGGGCATCACCACCACCGTTGAATAACTGTGCTCGAGCGCGCCAAATCCACCCGAATTTCCAATTCCCTGCATCAGGTTGATCAAAACGACGTACTTTTCTACCGGCAATTCACCGCCCAGATATGCCTCGGCACCAAACATGATTTCCTCCAGCGTTTTTCTTACAAATCTCGCATCCAATGAACCACCGGGAGAATAAACAGCAATTTCGATCTCACTGTCTCCAACCATAAAAGATGAGGTGTCCGGTTCCGAATACATGATCGGACTGTCGTGGAAATCAAAGTAATTCGCTGCCGAGAAGACATCGGTACTGTCGTTTGCCTGGTGTTGGGGAAGCGCGGAAGCTCCATAGAAATCACGTGGTCGGATAATTTCAAATTGATATGCGGCATCACCCATTCCTTCAAAAAATCCGACTATGCCGAATGAATTCAGCAGAAAGGTGTGATCCTCTTCGAAGCGTGTTCCCGCGGGTTCAAATATATGTTTGCCGGCTGGATCGGTAAACGTAGCGCCGACGGTATATTCCACATGACTCAATTCCCCGGCGTTGGAAATGCTCCAACGGTTGTCGTCCAAACGCGAAACAGGTAGTTCATGGCCTTCGGTATCCAGCGCTTTAAAGTCATTGAGCAACAAACCAAAATCGCTGATGCTGTAGGTACCCGGTATGATTTTGGGCATCACGTAAATCAGCGTTTCTTGTTGATGTTCGGGTGGGTGTACCTCTACAAAAAGGCGGCCGTCGATCAATTCTGTGAGGCTGGTTTTGGCGATAACAAACTGGTTTGAATCGGGTGTTTGGGCGATTGAATATCCGTAAAGCGCGATGCTTACAATGAGTGATGCGAATTGCTTCATAACTGGTGTTTGAATCAAAGGTAGGCCGCATAGCGGAATCGGCATTGGAATATTGTATTAGCGGCGCTTCAAAGTTGCCAATGGTTTGGAGGAGGTGAAAAGATTTTCGATTAAATTCACCTCATGCAAAGAAAATTTTTCAGCGTACTGGCAAAGTTGAATAAAATCCTGCTTCCGAAATTTTACAAGCGTGACCTTCGGAAACTCAAGCCCTGGGAAAAAGCATTGGTCGGATATAAACTTTGGGTGGTGAAGAAGGTGTTGCCGTAGTACCTTTGGTATTGAAATTGCTAATCGAATCGCATGAAAATTTGTGGTACACTTCTCTTGTTTCTAATATTGATGACCTCGTCATACGCACAAGACGGCGGTGAAATAATTGTAAAAGTAAGTGGCGTTGCTTCAGAGCAAGGTCAATTGCGGGTAGCACTGTTTGACTCACCCGATGGCTTTCCGGATCAGATTGAACAGAGTATGAAACGAAGTTCAGTAGAAGTAAACGGCGACTCTTCGACCATCATTTTTTCAGACATTCCTTTCGGCGAATACGTGATTGCCGTTTTTCACGATGAAAACGACAACGGAGTGCTGGATACCAATGACAGGGGAATTCCCCTGGAAGCTTTGGGCGTTTCCGGTGATGCCGCGATGAAACTGGGTCCTCCGAAATACGAGCGCGCTGCCTTTCAATTCTCTATAAATCAAACAGAAATAGAGATTCCTCTGAAACAGTTCAAGGCGGCCGACAAATAGGAAAGATTCTTCAGTCCGATTGACCGATTCATAAAAGTGGATCGGTTTTTTCTGTTTCCTCATTCATCTGATTGAAACCTTTATTTTTGACGAAAGTCAGAACACTATATGAGGTATATCATCGCGGGATTTCTTTTGTTAATGGTATCAACAGCGAAAGCCCAACCAACCTTTCCGGTAAACGGACCACACGATGACCGGAATATTTCCCGACATTTCATCAACGCACGCCTGCATCCTGATGGTCATACTACGATGGAGGGTGCTTCACTCATCATTGAGAACGGCAAAATTGTCGCGTTTGGAGAGGATTTGAAGATTGCTTCGGGCGCAGAAGTGATCGACTTAAAGGGGCTTCATGTCTATCCGGCATTTATAGAACTCTACTCCGATTATGCATTGCCGGAGTCAGAGAAAAAGAAGCGCCCCGACAGCCCTCAGTACGAGCGCAGTCGAAACGTAGCTTCGACGTGGAACGACGCGCTTCACCCGGAGTATGACGCGGTTCAGGATTTCACCCCGGATGAAAAAGATGCCGAACAATTGTTGAAATCGGGTTTCGGAGCGGTACTGATTCATAGGTTCGATGGTTTGGCGCGCGGAACCGGAGCATTGGTTGCACCGGGTAGTGGACCGGCGAATGAATTGCTGCTCGAATCTGAAGTGGCCGCTTTTTATTCTTTTAAAAAAGGATCCAGTCAACAAAAATATCCGTCCTCACTGATGGGCGCGGTTGCGTTGCTTCGTCAAACCGAATACGATGCAAAATGGTATGCAGGTCCAGGAATCGAAAAAGAAAGAAACTTTGGACTGGAAGCGTGGAACGAAAACAATTCCATTCCACAGGTTTTTGCGATAACCGAGAAAAATGATCTACCCCGGGTACATTCCATCGGTGAGGAATTTGACAAGCAATTCATTGTAAAAACAATCGGTGACGAATACCAACGGATAGACGAAGTGATCCGTTGTGATTATCCGCTCATCGTTCCGCTCAATTTTCCGAAGGCCTACGATGTTGCCGATCCGTATGATGCCAGACTGATTTCTCTTCAGGAACTCAAGCACTGGGAATCCGCGCCTACAAATCCGGCGCGTTTGCACAATGCCGGTATAGAATTTTGTTTCACTACAGACGGACTCGAAAAACCGGAGGATTTTTTAAAGAATCTCAGAAAAGCCGTCCAGTATGGTTTGGACAGCAGCGCGGCCATTGATGCGTTGACGATTGTTCCGGCACAACTTATTGGTGCTGAAGACCGTCTTGGCAGTTTAGCCGAAGGCAAGTTCGCGAGTTTCATCATTGTTTCCGATGATATTTTTGCGGATGACGCAGAGATTCTCGAAACCTGGGTGCAGGGAAAGCCTCATCGCCACTTAGATCGCACCACCACCGACATCCGTGGATTGTATAATCTAAATCTCGACAATCACTTCTACTCCATTGAAGTAAAGGGGAAGAAGCGCGATGAACCGAAGGCGCAGATGATAGTGATCAGCGAATCGGATACCACACGAAAAGATGTCGAGGTAAAAGTAAAACACCAGCAAATTACCCTTTCGTTCAATCCGGAGGACGAGCACTATTCGGATGTGATTCGGTTTTCGGGAAACATTCACAAAGACAGCAGGATTTGGGAGGGCAACGCACAATTGGCCGATGGTAGTTGGTTGCCGTGGACAGCCATTCGTCAAAAACAAAAAACCGCTGCTCAGCAAACGAAGAAGGATTCGGTCCTTGTTCCGGATTCGGGAACGGTACGTTTTCCGAATCGCGCCTACGGTCTCGACTCGTTGCCTCGGGTAGAAACGCTACTGCTGACCGGTGCAACCATTTGGACAAGCGGCGACGTTGGCGTCATCGAGAACGGCGAAGTATTGATCCACGATGGTAAAATCGTTGCGGTGGGGAAAAAACTCAATGTGGCTGAGCTATTGCCGAAGTACCGGGAAGGACTTCAAACGGTTCAGCTTAGGGGAAAGCACATCACTCCCGGTATTGTAGATGAACATTCACACATAGCTATCTCACGAGGTGTTAATGAAGGAACCAAAGCCAGTTCGGCAGAGGTTCGTATCGGCGATGCGCTCAATCCCGATGACATCAATATTTTCCGCCAACTCGCCGGTGGGGTGACGACCATTCAACAACTCCACGGTTCGGCCAATCCGATTGGTGGTCAATCCTCCATCATCAAACTGCGTTGGGGAGCTCCGGGGCGCGACCTGGCTTTCGAAGAAGCGCCGAAATTCATAAAATTTGCACTCGGTGAAAATGTAAAACAGAGCAACTGGGGTGATCAGGAAAAGATCCGGTATCCGCAATCGAGGATGGGCGTCGATCAGGTTTATTACGATCACTTTTATCGCGCCAGAGAGTACGCGGAACTTCGGAAATCAGAAAAGAAACCAGCACCGGAATCGCGGATAAAGTTGTTCCGGAAAAAAACTGAACGATCAGAACGGTCTGGTTTGCGACGGGATCTTGAACTCGAGGCCCTGGCAGAAATTCTTGCCGATGAGCGTTTTATCACCTGTCACTCCTACGTTCAGAGCGAAGTGAATATGCTCATGCACGTGGCCGACTCCATGAACTTCCGTGTCAACACCTTCACCCATATCCTGGAAGGGTACAAAGTCGCCGATAAATTAAAGGCCCACGGAGCAGGAGCGTCTACTTTCTCGGATTGGTGGGCCTATAAATTTGAAGTGAAAGACGCCATTCCATACAATGCGGCGTTGATGCACGAGCAAGGTGTGCTTGTGGCCATGAACAGCGACGATGCCGAGATGGCGCGGCGATTGAATCACGAAGCTGCGAAAGCCGTGAAATATGGAGGTGTGTCCGAAGTCGAGGCGTTGAAAATGGTTACCATCAATCCCGCGAAAATGATGCATATCGATCAACGCGTAGGTAGTATCGAATCCGGAAAAGACGCCGACATCGTGATTTGGAGCGGTCCTCCGCTTTCGGTGTACAGCAAGGTTGAAAAAACGTACGTCGATGGCAGATGTTTTTACGACCGCCAGGCTGCGGATGAAATGAAAAAACGCGACGAAAAGGAACGCGCGCGGATTTTAGCAAAAATGCTCACCGACCCGGATAAAGTAAAAGGTGAAAAGCCCGAAGCAAACCCGAATGACAAACACTATCACTGCGACGATGTGGACGAAGAGATTTAAAATATTCATTCTGTTGTTGTCGTCCACGGGAACGGTACTGTTCGCTCAACCCGGGCGCATACAATCCGAGCGGATTCTGATACTCGGGGCGACCGCGCATTTGGGAACAGGTGTGGCCATAGAAAAATCGGCCATTGGATTTACCGATGGCAAAATCGATTTCGCAGGAACGGCTTCGCGTGTCAATGCCGAAGAGTATGATCGCGTCATCAATGCCGAGGGCAAGCATATTTACCCCGGCTTTATCGCTGCGAATACCACTCTTGGTCTGGGTGAAATTGCCGCGGTCCGGGCCACGATTGATTTTCGGGAAGTCGGAAAATATAACCCAAATGTCCGAAGCATCATAGCGTACAATGCCGAATCCTTTATAATACCCACCGCTGTCGCCAACGGAGTCTTGCTGGCTCAGATTACACCCAGGGGAGGCGTTCTATCGGGAACTTCTTCGGTGGTACAATTGGACGCATGGAACTGGGAAGATGCGGTTGTACGAAAGGATGACGGAGTTCACCTGAACTGGCCGGAAACCACGAGTAAAACAGGGTGGTATGCCGACTTCGGTAAATTGGAAAATTCCAAAAACGCTGCGGAGACGATTGATGAACTAAAATCTTTTTTTACCGATGCCCGCGCGTATTGCAATCAGGTTAACAGAGCAAGCGTCAATCTGCGTCTGCAATCGATGTGTGGCGTATTGAGCGGAAAACAAACGCTGTACATCCATACCAACCGAGTGAAAGACATCGCTTCTGCCATTCAGTTTGCCAAATCGCAGGGTGTTTCGAAAATTGCGATCGTTGGTGGAACAGAAAGTTGGATGATACCCGAGATGTTCACAGAGAACGATGTGCCGGTGATGATTTCCCGTGTGCACTCGCTTCCTGAGCTTCCCGGGGATGATATCGAACAACCCTACCAACTGGCCGCTCAGTTACACGAAACCGGTGTGGAATTCTGCTTGCAAAACAGCGGAGCATTTGAGAGGATTCAACTTCGAAATTTGCCATTCGGCGCAGGCACTGCGGTTGCTCACGGATTGCCGTATGAAAAAGCCGTGCAGGCAGTCACTCTTGACGTTGCTAAAATTCTGGGAATTGATCAACTTTACGGCTCGTTGGCTGTGGGTAAATCGGCCACTTTATTTATTTCAGAAGGTGATGCGCTCGACGTGATTGGCAATGCAGTTACGACGGTTTTTATAGACGGAAGGGAAATCAACTTGGATAATCATCAAAAGCAATTATTTAGGCTCTATCGTGGTAAATATTCAGAATAAATTTTATACATTAGACGCCCTCAAATAGTATAATGCTTAATGAACCAAAACCATGAAAAAGAAAGGTACAACTGATGATTTGCCCGGTGAAGTGTGGAAACCGCTTCGCCACGTAGAAGGGGAGGAGATTATCCCGATCTACGAAGTTTCTAATTGTGGACGTGTCAGAAGGTTAGAAAAGGACAGCGTGGTGCGTGTGATGGACCAGGGGTCTATTGCCGGTTACCCGTATGCCGTTATCAAATACCCTGACGGACGTCAACGCAACCGTTACATTCACCGGTTGGTGGCGCAGGTGTTTTTGAAGTCCAAAGATGAATACCACATTTTTGTGATTCACAAAGATTATGACCGCACCAACAACCACATCGACAACCTCGAACTGGTCAACCGACGCAAATTGTTCGAGCATCGAAAGGAATCTCCAAAACCGCGAAAAAGAAGAACCCGGGGTTATAAACTGGACGAAAACAAAGTAAAGCGCATCAAAAAACTTTTGCAGGATGAAAACATCAAGCTGAGTATGATCGCTAAAATGTTTGGCATTACACACACTCAACTCAACCGCATCAGAAGCGGCGAGAATTGGAGCCACGTATCCGTCGAATAGTCAATATTCTGTTTTCAATCGAAAGAGGACGCTGTTTCGAACAGCGAAGCAGCTCCTTTTTACCTCTTACTGAATCCCAGCGCTTTTCTCACTCGGGTTAAAGTAGCGTCTGCATTACTTCTCGCTTTTTCTGCTCCGTAGGTCAGTTTGTCGATGATCACTTCAGGGTGCGTCATGTACTCGTCAAAAGCCCGGCGCGGTTCGGCAAAACGATCGAGCAACACTTCCAGCAGTTCTTTCTTGGCATGACCATATCCATAACCACCGTTTGTGTAATTGGTGCGCATGGCTGAAACAGCATCGGCCGGGGCGACGAGCTCGTATAGTTTAAACACATTGCAAACATCCGGATCCTTCGGTTCTTCCATCGGCGTAGAATCGGTAACAATTCCCATCACCTGTTTCTTTACTTCTTTTTCGGGTTGAAATATGCCGATGTAGTTGTTGTAGGATTTGCTCATTTTCTGACCATCGGTGCCGGGAACAATTTTTACCTGTTCGTTGATTACTGCATCGGGTACTACCAGCAGATTTTCGCCGTAGTGTCGGTTAAACAGCTCTGCGAGATCGCGGGTAATTTCGAGGTGTTGTTTCTGATCTTTTCCCACAGGAACTTCGTGCGCGTCGTACAGTAGAATATCGGCTGCCATCAGCACGGGGTAGGTAAACAACCCTCCGTTGACTTCGGCCAGGCGGTTTTGCCGGTCTTTGAACGAATGCGCGTTGGCGAGCATCGGATAGGGTGCCAGGCAGTTCAGGTACCAGGTGAGTTCGGTCACTTCGGTGACATCGCTCTGGCGGTAAAGCGTGTTTTTTTCGATATCAAAGCCCAGAGCCATCCACGCGGCGGCAACGCTTAGGGTATTTTCCAATAAAAGTTTTGGATCCCGAATCGTGGTAAGTGAATGCAAATCGGCGATGAACAGAAATGCTTCGTTGTCGGGACGGTTGCTCATTTCGATGGCCGGCAACATGGCGCCGAGCACATTTCCCAGGTGGGGTTTTCCGGTGCTTTGTATTCCGGTGAGTACGCGTTTCATGCTTTTTGTTTTGACAAAATTCCGGCAATGGCCGTTTGCGCACAAAAATAAGAAGATCGGGTTGGGTTTTGACAGAATGTGAGGAAGGCAGCAGCAGAAGAAGGGAATAATGAGTTTACTCGTGCTGCACCACAAGCTTCGTGGTGCTTACCACGTTTTGCTCATCCATAATTTGAACCACATACATACCCGCGTCCAAACCAGTAACATCTACTGTATGAAGTTGGCCTACAGAAAGCGGTTCAGTTTTTACCCGCTGCCCGGTGATTGAGTATATGGACAGTTTCCGGGACTGGTTGGTTTCACTATGAAATTCGAGGTAGAAATGATTGGTGCATGGGTTGGGATAAATATGTAGTTGCGGTTGTACTTGTTCAACAACCGAAACCGTTGAATCACCAATCGAACCAGTGAATTTTGCGACCGACGTGATGGGCGATACATTTATAAACTGAAAAGCACCAGCAACATAAATAGTATCCTGGAATGCAATAATATCGAACAATGTAGAAGGGTAAGGAAAGGCATCGTCAGAAGGGCGAAAGGCTTCTTCTCCATTCCAGATCATAATATCGGATAAGTTCATCGGTTCGCTGCCCCAGGCTTCCCGGTATTCGAGAAGGTTTCCAACTATCCACAAAAGCCCATCGTGAACAATCATACTGTATACGAACGGACTCGTTCCGCCCCCTTCTCCGGACAGCGAATACCAGATTCCGTCATTGCC
>CAZJLZ010000310.1:0-2500 GCA_964546775.1 uncultured Cryomorphaceae bacterium
GCTTCCTGCCATAAGATTACTGATCAGCGGGTTGTAGGACCTGGTTTTGCCGGGATTACCAACCGCCGCCGTCCGGAGTGGATTATGAACATGATCACCAACACAGACGCTATGCTTGCCGAAGACCCGAAAGCACAGGAATTACTGGAACAATGTCTCACGCGAATGCCAAATCAGAATGTATCGATAGGCGATGCCAGAGATATTCTGGAATACCTTCGTCAAAATGATATGGAACAGGTGAACAGCAAAGACCAGGCTGCCACCTAACCTCACCCCGATTACAATCGAAAAATATTAACCCCCAATTAAAAACCCTCAAATCGTGAAAAACAAAAGTTTCATCTTTCTGCTTTTAACCGGCCTGTTCTTTTCATGTCAGCAGCGAGACGTACAACAAGTAGTAGAAGGTGATGCCGCACAACAGGCTTATGTGGCTCCCGGCGAATATGATGAATACTACGCTTTTCTATCCGGAGGATTCAGCGGTCAGATTACGGCCTATGGATTGCCCTCCGGACGATTATTGCGCGAAATTCCTGTGTTCTCAAAATATCCTGAAAACGGATATGGATACAGCGAAGAAACCAAACCAATGTTTATGACTTCGTACGGTGAAGTTCCGTGGGATGACTCCCACCACATCGAGCTATCACAGACCGATGGGAACTTTGACGGCCGATGGCTTTTTGTGAATGGAAACAACACCCCGCGGATTGCCCGGATTGACCTGACCACTTTCGAAACGGTTGAAATTCTGGAAATTCCCGATGTTGCAGGTTTACACTGTGCGCCGTTTATTACCGAGAACTCTGAATACCTTGTTTCAGGAACAAGATTCAGCATTCCTATTCCGCAGGCCGACGTCTCGATTGATTCTTACAAGGAAAACTTTAAAGGATTGATCAATTACGTATCCGTAGATCCGGAACATGGTCACATGGCACTCGAATTTCAGATTGAAATGCCTGGTTTTAATTACGACCTGGCCCGGAACGGAAAAGGGAAATCTCATGGATGGAGCTTTCTCACCACCTACAATTCCGAGCAAGCCCACACTTTGCTGGAAGTAAATGCTTCTCAAAATGACAAAGACCTCATGGCTGTGATCAACTGGAAAAAAGCTGAGGAATACATGAAGGACGGACGCTTCACCGAACGAACCACCTCGTATTACCACAACCTGGTAGATGAAACAACCCATATCGCTCATTCTACAGAGCAAACCAAGACCAAAATTCTCAATCCGGCAGATTGTCCGGATATGGTGTACTTCATTCCGGTACCGAAATCTCCACACGGTTGTGATGTAAATCCGACCGGAGAATACATCGTAGGAAACGGGAAGCTTTCGGCCGATATGTCAATTTATTCATTCGATAAAATAATGGCCGCTATTGAAAACGAAGATTTCGATGGTGACATCGACGGTATTCCGATCATCAACTACGAATCTGCCCTTCATGGGATTCTTCAAAAACCCGGTCTCGGGCCACTGCACACAGAATTTGACGAACGTGGAAACGCCTACACTACTTTCTTTATTTCTTCTGAAGTGGTGAAGTGGAAAGTAGAAACCCTCGAAATTCTGGATCGGATCGCCACCTATTATTCGCCTGGTCACCTCGTAATTCCGGGGGGAGAAACCAAAAATCCGGACGGAAAATATCTGGTAGCGATGAATAAAATCACCAAAGACCGATACTTACCCACCGGACCGGAACTCGCACACTCTGCTCAACTGTATGACATCAGCGGAGATAAAATGAAGCTGATTCTCGACTTCCCGACCAAAGGTGAACCGCATTATGCTCAGGCGATTGCTGCGGATAAGATTGCACCCAATAGTGTTAAAATCTTTAACATCGAAGACAACAAACATCCGTACGCCACACTGGGTGAAGGAAAAACGAGGGTAGAACGAGATGGCAATGAAGTACACGTGTATATGACCGCCATGCGCAGCCACCTTGCTCCGGATAATATTGAAGGAATCAAGATGGGTGACAAGGTTTTCTTTCACGTCACCAACCTCGAACAAGACTGGGATGTTCCCCACGGATTTGCCGTGCAGGGTGCCAATAATGCCGAGTTGCTGGTAATGCCGGGTCAGACCCGAACCCTTTTGTGGGAACCGAATCGCGTGGGTGTAATGGCGTTCTACTGCACGGACTTCTGCTCTGCGTTGCACCAGGAGATGTCCGGGTACGTGCGCGTTTCACCCAAAGGATCGACGGTACCGATAAAATGGGGATTGAATGAAGATCTTCGTGAAAATGCGGCAGCCGCCAATGCCTTTTTTGAAGAAGCTCGAAAAAATATCGCTCAAAATAAACAGTAAAGTACTCCAGACGAGATTGCGCAGCCTAGTGAATATTTTCACAAAAACGATTACAACTTGAAACACTTACCGCGCATATTGATGTTAGTTGGCTGCGTTTTTCTCGGCCTGGTTTTTACTGCTCCGCTTTGGCAAATCACACTGGATGCCGCCCAGTTT
>CAZJLZ010000311.1:0-3044 GCA_964546775.1 uncultured Cryomorphaceae bacterium
CCAGCACTGCGGATTTTCTGTTCGGAAATCCGCAGTGTGCTTTTTGTATTTAGCGTTCGCTGGTTGGTTTGTCCAAATAGTTACATTTGGTATTCATACCAACCTACGTGAAAAGTCTTTCTGGTTTGAATAGGGTTTTAGGATCCATTCTATGCCTGCTTCTGATAAATGAAGTACGTTCCCAAGGTATTCATCATTATCCGGGGCAATTGTTTACAGTAGATCTCGGACTATCGCAATCTTCCGTTTACCAGATTATTCAGGATTCAACAGGTTATGTGTGGGCCGGAACAGGCGATGGACTCAATAGGATTACTCCGCAAGGTATTGCGGTTTTCAAGACAGATTTAAGTCAAAACTCCGGACTCTCTGCCAGAGCAGTGAGAGGGCTTCTCGAAGGAGAGAAAGGAAAAATCTGGATCGGAACGGAAGGGGGATTGAATGTCTATGATCCCGGAGATAAAACCATTCACCGCCGGATTAACAATAATGATTTACCTGGAGGTTCCATTATTCCATTGGGTTTTTACAACGGACACCTCATTGCTATGGAGCAATGGAAAGGTTTTTTGGCAATGGATCTGGAATCGGGAGAAGTATCCCAACGCTTTTCATTTGATTTTGCGCTACCGACCGGTCAGCACGCCTATTTAGTAACCGGAAACAAACTCCGGGTAGCTACTTTTTCCGGTGCCGTGCTAACGCTGAATCTGGACACGGGGTCTTTTGAGTATTGTCAGGGAGACTGGGCTCAAAGTACTTTCCCGGGAGTGATCGGTCATTTATCTGAGTTTTCGTATTTATTGGGTTCAGGGAATGAATTGTATCGGATCAGTACGGAAAATTGCAAAATGAAACTGATATTCACTGCACCTTCAACCATTCAAAAATTTGAAGTTATTGATCAAAAAGAAATATGGATAGCTACAGCTGGAAAGGGTGTGTTGAGAATCGATTTTTCGGGGAAGCTTATCGAAGGCCCTGTTCGCGAATTGCAATGGATCGGCAATTCAACGATCGACATCAGTACCGTGTATGAAATTTCTCAAACCCGGGATGGTCTTGTTTGGTTGGGAGTAGAGGGTGTAGGAACGCTGGCATTGCAAACGCACTCTCCCTTTACAACCATCACCAAAAACGATCCGTATTTTCCCGGAGTTCAGTACCCATTCTGTACTGGGATAACAGCTCTTCGCGATCAGCAGTTGTTGGTTCGAACCTATCCGGAAGAATTGTTGTTGTGTGATTTGAAATCAAATCGGGCTACCCCGTTAAAAGTTTCTAGTTGGGTTGGAAATCTTGTATATTCAATGCATCGAAAGGATAAGGGCGCGTTGATTTCGGGGGAGAATGGTGTATGGTGGATTCGGGACCTGAATTTATCCGGCGATTCGAAACCGCAACAAATACTTTCGGAAAAAATCACTTTTATCTGTCAGTCAGAAATGGCTTTTATCCTGGCCGGAGCTGATGGTGTGCATGAATGGAAAAAGTCCGAAGAACCTCCGATGAAAGTGTCGGATGATCGGCTGACCTATATCATTTCCAGACCGGATGGAGGTTTTTATGCCTTACGCGAACATGAAATAGTAAATTATAATGCCTCGTTTGCGGTAAAAACGGAAACCGTTGACTTCAATAAATATAAAATCAAAAGCCTGTTTTTCGATGAAAGGATTGGATTCTGGGCTGCCACAGAAAACGGTATTCTTAATCTTCATGAAGAATCACTGGACATTATTCAACACATTACCACAGAACACGGACTACCGGATAATTTCGTTTATGGATTGCTTTCCTCCGAAGAAATGCTTTGGGGAAGCACCAATCGCGGGCTCTTTCGGTTGAATTTATCGACTATGGAATCCGTTTCGTTTTCCCAGACCGATGGATTGCAGTCCAACGAATTCAATAGTGCTTCATTTGCAAAATTATCGGATGGTCGTTTTATTTTCGGCGGAGTCAATGGATTGACAATGTTTGATCCGACAGATTTCGATAAAGTTTCCGCACCAGGGAGCCCGGCATTGAGCTCAGTATTTATCAACGATTCTGAAAGAAATTTAAACTCTTCCGATACAATCTTCAGCCATCGCGATCGGCATTTTAATTTTGCCTTCGATTTGCTCGAATGGAAACATGGCCAGAACAACTACGTAGCCTGTCAACTTGCAGGCTTCGATGAGGATTGGATTCGCTTGCCCTTAAATCATACGGCACAGTATTCATCACTTCCCCCGGGGAAGTATGAACTGTGGGCCAAAAGTGTTTCCGACTTCGGCAAGGAAAGTGATGCGACTCTTTTTGCATCCTTCACTGTATCACCACCATACTACCAAACCTGGTGGTTTATAGCAACCAGCATTGCCTCTGTATTGACATTATTTGGTTTGGGCATTTATTACGTCATCAGATCCAAATACAGGCGACAGCTTATTATTCTCAAGCGACAAAGGGAAATGGACGATCTCCGCAGAAGGATTTCCAGAGATATCCACGATGATGTCGGCGCCGATTTGTCAAAACTACGCATGTACCTTTCGCAAATAGAGCGCAATAACATAGAAATATCAACACCACTCGAAAAAATTAAAACCCTTTCGCAAAGAGCTATTGAAGGTTTGTCAGAAATTGTTTGGACCGTAAACACCGACTATGATCGCCTACCCGAAATGGTGGCATGGTTCCGGAATTACGCCTCAGAGTTTTTTGAAGGATCGGGAGTGGAAGTTAATTTTGAAGCTCCTGCCGTATTGGACAATCAACTCATCGGTCCCGAGCTGCGCAGACATTTATTGATGATCTACAAAGAAGCACTAAGCAATGTTGTTAAACATTCGCGCGCAAATGCGGTAACGATAGTTATTGAGTATTCCCGATCGGATAATTTCCAACTTATTATAAAAGACAACGGTACTGGCTTTGACCCCGGAAATTCTTCCCTTGGTAATGGGCTTAAGAATATGCAGCATCGCGCCAAACAAATGAGGTGGGAACTGGTGTTGGATGGTTCAGATTCTAGCGGCACAACCATCCGTGTATTC
>CAZJLZ010000312.1:0-14684 GCA_964546775.1 uncultured Cryomorphaceae bacterium
ATGTTACCTCGACCCCAATGGTTCGAATGGGATTAAGTGATGAATTCTGTGAAATGGTTGTCGATGAGACCATCAGCATTGAAGAAGTAGAAGAAGTAAGTATTCAGAATCTGTTCCCGAACCCAACACAAGGAAACACAACCCTGGAATACACCCTTCTCGAAACATCAGAAGTTCAGGTGATGTTATTCGACCTACAGGGAAGAATCATACTGAATGAAGATCTCGGAACTCAAAGCGTAGGCGAATACCGCTACAACTATGATTTCAGCGATCGCGCAGCAGGTATGTACACCTTCAGCCTGATAGTAAATGGAAAATCTATCAACAATCAGCTGGTAATCAAGTAATCACTCAGAATTACAATAATCAAAAGGGCGTTTCTCCGGAAACGCCCTTTTTTATTATTCAATAATTCAGGAAAGCATATCAAAAAGAATTATTGACCGTTTCAGGAATTTTGCTGCTGATGCACTTGCCGGATTGATTGCATAAAAGTAGAAGCATATACGAAATCATTGATCTCCTGATTGTCGGTTCGCAGAATATCTTCTTTGTTGCCCTTCCACCACAATTTACCATCGTAGAGAAAAATGATGTTCTCGCCGATTTCCATAACCGAATTCATATCGTGGGTAATCACCACCGAGGTCATTTCATATTCATGCGTCAACTCCTCAATCAGTCGGTCGATGACAATCGCTGTTTTTGGATCCAGTCCTGAATTGGGCTCATCGCAAAAAAGGTAGCGCGGATTCATCGCAATAGCCCTGGCGATGCCAATTCGTTTTTGCATTCCTCCACTGGTTTCAGATGGATACAAATGATTGACATTTTCAAGGTTCACCCGTCGCAGACAGAAATTCACCCTGTCCAGCATTTCCTCCTTGCTCATTGAGGTAAACATTTGCAAAGGAAACATGACGTTCTCCTGTACCGTGAGTGAATCAAATAGGGCACTGGCCTGAAACAACATTCCGATGTCTTTCCGCACTTCGGTTCTTTCATTCTGGTTCAGATGTATCATTGACCGGCCATTGAACAGTACTTCACCTTCATCGGGCTCGTGCAAGCCAACCATACATTTTGTCAAAACCGATTTTCCCGACCCGCTTTGACCAATGATCAGGTTCACTTTTTTTTGTTCAAAAGTGAAATTGATATCGTCGAGCACATGAAGGTCGCCGAATGACTTGGACAGATGTTTTACTTCGATCAAATCAGCAAGAGTTGAGTTACAATATAATTAACTATTAGTATCAATATACTGCTATACACTACGGCCTGAGTACTGGATCGGCCAACTTCCACCGCGCCCCCGTGCGTATAATATCCATGATACGAAGCTACCGAGGTGATGATAAAAGCAAACAAAACGGTTTTGATCAGAGCATATACAATATGGAAAGGTTTAAAATCGAGCAATAAGCCATCTATGTAATCCGGGGGAGCCACAACTCCCGTAACTGAACAAACCAACCATCCTCCAAATAGTCCGAGTGTCATACTGAAAACGATCAAAAAAGGAAAAATAAAAACGCTCGAAACAATTTTAGGAGCAATCAGGTAAGCGCGTGAATTAATCCCCATTATATCAAGGGCATCAATCTGTTCACTGATGCGCATGGTGCCGAGTTCAGAAGCAATATTACTTCCTACTTTACCGGCAAGGATGAGGCAAATGATTGTCGGAGAGAATTCAAGAATTATGGATTGCCGGGTTGTAAAACCTACGGTATAACTCGGAATCAGTGGGCTATCGATATTGCTGGCGGTTTGAAGCGCAATTACCGCACCCATAAACAACGACATCAGCACTACAATTCCGAGCGATGAAATTCCAATTTTCTCAATCTCCACCAAAGTTCGTTGAAAATAGATCCGCATTTTCTCTGGCCGCCGGAATACTGCCGAGAGCATAATAAAATACTTACCGATGTGGTGCAATAATGAAATCAATTCTTCGCTTTATACTTGTGGTCCGTAAATTTACCACGATAATACAAAAGGTATCGAAAACATTCCGCATTATTAGCTCGTGTCTCCCTATTTTCGAATTTCTCTGCATCTTTGTGCCATGCGATGGATGAAATTTATTATTGTTTTGCTGTTGATTTCGACCACCATGATGAGTTGCGCGGCAAGAAAAAAAAGACGTTGTAACACTTGCCCTAAGTGGACACAGATTACTCCCCCCGAACCTGTTCAAGAATACTATGAATTCGGTTAGAAAGGAAGAGCTGACCAGACGTCTGGCACCGTTCGTTCCTGAAGGTACTGCGGTTCAGGTCGTTGATCTGATCGCGCATCACAAAGTCAGGTTCAGAATTTCCCGCCCCAGAAGTTCTAAACTGGGTGATTACCGACCGCCTGACAGAAATTCGGGTCACAGAATATCGATTAACGGTGATTTGAATCCTTTTGGATTTTACATCACCACGCTCCACGAATTTGCGCATCTGATTGCTTTCGAGAAATACGGGAGGCGGATTCTTCCACACGGAAAAGAATGGAAGGCCACCTTCGGAGATTTATTAAAGCAATCGTTACAACAGCAGATTTTTCCGGAGAACATCAAAATTGAATTGGAGCGCTATCTACGAAGTCCCTCGGCTTCCAGTTGTGCAGACCATGGCTTATCCCGTGCCATACGAAACTTTGACGAACAACCGCAGATTATACTGGAAGAGCTACCTGAAAATGCCCGGTTTTCTATCAACGGAAACAGGGTATTTCAGAAAGGCCGCAAATTGCGGAAACGCTTTCGATGTCTTGATGAAAAAAATCAGCGGATATATCTTATCAGCGCTATTGCCGAAGTAGAACTACTCGACTGAAAGTCCCGATACAACGCTACTTTTTATACCTTTGGCGCCAATTGTCAAACGTTAAACTTTAATTTCCAAAGTTATTTTAATGACCCAAAAAATTCATCCGGACAATTATTGCGTAATCATGGCCGGTGGCATTGGTAGTCGGTTCTGGCCAATGAGTCGAACCTATTTTCCCAAGCAATTTCATGACATTCTTGGGACCGGACAGACCTTGCTCCAAATGACTTTCGACCGGTTTCTGTCTATATGTCCACCCGAGAATATTCTGGTGGTAACCAACGCGGGTTATGTGAGTCTGGTGCACGAACAGCTTCCTCAGCTTTCCAGCAATCAAATTATCATAGAGCCTTTGCGGAAAAACACCGCGCCATGCATTGCCTATGCCAACCATCGGATTGCTGCGCTCAACCCCAATGCACGGATAGTGGTTGCTCCTTCGGATCACCTCATAACGAAAGAAGCCGAATTTTCAGAAACCGTACACCTGGCTCTTGATCTATGCAGTACAACTGATGCATTGTTAACTCTCGGTATCAAGCCAACACGGCCGGATACCGGGTATGGTTACATCCAGTTTACCGGAGACCCTGAAACGGAGATCAAGCGCATAAAACAGGTAAAAACTTTTACTGAAAAACCTGTTCGCCAACTTGCTGAAGAATTTATTGAAAGTGGTGATTTTTACTGGAATTCCGGAATATTCATATGGGGTTTAAACAGCATTCGCAAAGAATTTGAAAAGCATCTCCCTGATATTGAAGAACTTTTTTCAGGATTAAAGAATGTATACAATACGGATAAAGAAGAGGCCCAGATTGCGAACGTATACGCTATCTGTGAAAACATTTCTATTGATTATGGCATTCTTGAAAAGGCAGAAAATGTGAAAGTAGTGCTCAGTGACTTCGGATGGAGCGATCTCGGCACCTGGGGCTCTCTATACAGCCATATTCAGGAGAAGGATGAGCACGCCAATGCTGTGCTTGGAGAATCTGTTGTAATTTCTGATTCACGAGGCAACATCATCAAATCTCCATCAGGGAAACTCGTTGCCATTCACGGGCTCGAAAATCATATTGTGATTGATACGGGAGATGTGTTGATGATTTGTCCACTAAGCGACGAACAAAACATCAAAAACCTGGTCAACGAAGTAAGGCTAAAAGGCGGAGAGGAGTTTGTATAATTCACTCATTTTGTTTTCTTTTATAGTGCTATGCTGTCCGAATCCGAAGCGCTTCTTTACTGGTTCCTGAATATATTTTTTTTCGTTTTTCATTTTGTGCTGATCCTTTTTAACCTCTTTGGTTGGATCCTTCCCCGATTCCGGAAACTGCATTTAATCAGTATAGCTTTAACTGCCTTTTCCTGGCTGGTATTGGGAGCTTTTTACGGGTGGGGCTATTGTTTTCTTACCGACTGGCACTATCAAATCAGAAATGACCTGGGCTTAGTGATAGATTCCCCCTCTTACATTCATTTTCTCCTTTTAAGGATGGGTGTGGACTTTGTATCTATTGGAACAACCAATTCAATTACAGCGGTTGTTTTTGTTTGTTTGGTGGTGATTAGCATCATCGTAAATATACGGTCAGCCCGAAACCCTTCTAAGAAATGAATAAAAAAAAGCCATTCTGTTTTTCAACAAAATGGCTCGGTAACAATTTCACTAAAATCTCTTCTACTCCAGGATAAACGGCTGGCTCAGATTGTAAACATTTCCGGTAACTACAACGGAATATGCTCCCGGCTCGAGTCCTTCAAAGTGGATAACTTGTACTGTACCACCCCCGTGAGCTGTCATAAACTCCTGTTGTACGATAGCGCCACTTCCGGCATCATGAATCTTAATTTCAAGGTCATCCCCAAGTTTGTGTGCAGGGCCATAAAAAACCAGATAGGCTTGTTGATTCGTCGGATCAAGTCGAAACCAAACGTAATTATTATAATTCGGTGCCTTCGACACTTCACTAACTGGCTTTTCGGTTACCCAGGCAACAGATTGATTTTGCAATCCAAAGACAAAGGCTGCAATGAGCGTTAAAAAGATAAGTTTTTTCATCACTATAGTTTTTTAGATTTATTCAGTTTGAATTCGATGGTCCGTTTACGATAATGTCTGATAAAAGGTTATAAACTTCAGAATAAAGTTGGCAGAATAAACCCAAAAGCTATTGAATATCAGTAAAAGCGCTAGAAATAAAAAAACCCGGTCATCAAAGCGATGCCGGGCTTCGATTCGTTTTTTCCTCTTTTAGTCTTGTGATCCAATCATTTTTGTGGGATCCACCAACTGGTCATATTCGCTTTCTGTGAGATATCCCAATTCAAGTGCTGCCGCTTTTAATGTTGTTCCTTCATCGTGCGCTTTTCCTGCAATTTCGGCTGCCTTGTAATATCCGATTTTTGGATTCAGCGCTGTAACCAACATCAGTGAATTATTGAGAAGTTCATCTATACGTTGTCGATTGATGTCAATCCCCGCAGCGCAGTTTTCATCAAATGACCGACATGCATCGCCGATTAAACGGGCGGACTGAAGAACATTGGCCGCCATCATCGGTTTAAAAACATTCAGCTCAAAATGGCCTTGGGCACCTCCAACCGTAACTGCTACATCGTTTCCCATAACCTGGGCACATACCATGGTTAATGCTTCGCACTGCGTCGGATTAACTTTTCCAGGCATTATTGAAGAGCCCGGTTCGTTCGCCGGAATGGTGATTTCTCCCAATCCTGATCTCGGCCCGCTTGCCAGAAGTCGAATGTCATTGGCGATTTTATTCAAAGAAACAGACAATTGTTTCAACGCGCCATGGGTTTCTACCAACGCGTCGTGTGCTGCGAGTGCCTCAAACTTATTCTCTGCAGTGATCATCGGTAAGCCTGTAAACTCTGCAATTTTTTGAGCTACCAGTACTGAATATCCTTTGGGGGTGTTGATTCCGGTTCCGACAGCTGTACCACCAAGAGCTACTTCACTTAAATGAGCCAGGGTATTGCGGAGGGCTTTTAATCCATGATCCAGTTGAGAAACATAACCGGAAAATTCCTGTCCAAGTGTCAATGGCGTGGCATCCATCAAATGAGTTCGGCCAATTTTTACCACCTCCCTGAATTGTTCTGATTTCTGATTCAGTGTTTCACGAAGTTTTTCGACACCCGGAATGGTCTGTTCTACTACCATTTTGTAGCAGGCAATGTGCATTCCGGTAGGAAAAGTATCATTTGATGACTGGGATTTATTTACATCATCGTTCGGTGACAATGGTAGCTTTCCTTCACCAAGTTTACCTCCGTTTAAAACATGAGCACGATTGGAAATCACCTCATTGACATTCATATTGCTCTGTGTTCCTGAACCCGTTTGCCAGATCACCAATGGAAACTGATCGTCGAGCTTTCCAGTGAGAATTTCATCACAAACCTGAGAGATCAAATCGCGTTTTTCGGGAGTCAGAACACCCAACTCGCAATTGGTATGCGCTGCAGCCTTTTTCAGAAAGGCGAATCCGTAAATGATTTCCAGAGGCATACTCGCTACAGGCCCAATTTTAAAATTGTTGCGTGAACGCTCTGTTTGGGCTCCCCAATATTTATCAGCTGGTACATCTACCCAACCGATGGTGTCTTTTTCCTTACGAAACTGAATTTCCATGTGAATTCATATATTGAGTGAGATGCAAAATTAACAAGCCTTTCCAGTTGTAACCGAAACTTTTTTCCGATCACTAAAAGAAGGTATTTTGAGTGGCAAACACCACATTAAGAAAGTATTTTTCAATTATTTACAAAATTCTGAAATAATAAATCAACTGATTGTAGACTTCAAGTGTTATCTTTGTACTGAAACACAATCGAAATTTTTCGATATTCACCCTCAGCGGGTAAATTGATTAACGCAAAAAACCATGATTATCTTTATTTTCTTCGCGGCACACTGGTACTTGTCACTGTTTACACAAACATTCTTCCACCATCGCTACGCAGCACACCGCATGTTTACGATGTCCAAATTCTGGGAAAAAGTATTTTATGCTTTGTCTTTTGTTTTCCAGGGATCTTCTTACCTCAGCCCTTACGGGTATGGTGCAATGCACCGTTTGCACCACGCTCATGCTGATACGGAACAAGATCCGCATTCTCCGAAATACGATGACAACATCTGGAAAATGATGTGGAAAACGAAAAACGTTTACAATGACATACTATACAAAAAAGTACAACTCGAAGAAAAATATCTGAAGGATTTACCCCCCTGGCCGTTTCTTGAAAAATTAGCTGACAACTGGGTTTCACGGATTGGTTGGGGCGTTTTCTACACCGTCTTTTATATCATTTTCGCCACCCATTGGTGGATGTTCCTGTTGCTGCCGATTCATTTTGTTATGGGTCCCTTCCACGGAGCGATCATCAACTGGTTTGCCCATAAAGTTGGTTATGTGAACTTTAAAGTGAAAGACACATCAAAGAATTTTCTACCTGTGGATTTTCTGATGCTTGGAGAATCTTATCACAACAATCACCACAAATTCGGTGGTCGGCCCAACTTTGGTTACCGATGGTTTGAAATTGATCCGGTATATCCTTTCATTAAATTGTTCAGTGCGCTTCGGATTATCCGCATCCGAAAAAATAAAAGTGCCACGGCTGCATTTTAGCAACTTTTCTACTCGCTGAATCCACAATATTCCTGTCGGAGTTAATGACAATATCCGTCTCTACGTGTGCGAAGATGTCTGAAGTGCATCGTAAAATGTAACTTGGATTCATTTAAACCCTTTACGGCAGAAGTCTGTTATCTGATCGAAATCCATATCAATGAGTGAACTTGTTCTGGGTATTGACATCGGCGGTACAAACACCAAATTTGGACTGGTGGATAAAAATGGCCGGGTAATACTCGCCGACAGCTTTAAAACCACCCCGTTCGAAAATGTTGAATCGCTGGCAAAAGCCATTCACCAGTCTCTTTCCGGTAAGGGCGCAGATTGGGCAAATACTACAAGTATCGGTATCGGAGCGCCCAATGCCAACTATCACACCGGAAAGATCGAATTTGCCCAAAACCTGAGCTGGAAAGGTATCGTTCCAATTACTGCTGTATTTGAGAAAGTCTTCAACCTGCCCGTCAAAGTCACCAATGACGCCAATGCCGCAGCGCTGGGAGAAATGCTTTTCGGTTGCGCACAGGGAATGCGCGATTTTATAATGGTGACACTTGGCACTGGTCTCGGAAGCGGTATTGTATGCAACGGAAAAATGATTTATGGAAAAACAGGGATGGCCGGGGAGCTTGGACACATCAACCTCCAGTCGGATGGAAGAAATTGTCCCTGCGGTAGAAAAGGATGTCTGGAACGCTACGCTTCAGCCACTGGTTTTATGATCACACTGGAGGAATTATTAAATCATCAGGATTCGGCTGCACAAGTGGAAAAATTCCAGTTGAAAACGCTCAATTCGGAGAATGTTACCACCGCCGCAAAAAACGGAAATACAATTGCATTAAGGACCTTTGATATCACCGCTCGATATTTAGCCCGGGGGCTGGCTGTGGCAGCTTCACTGCTCAGCCCTGAAGCCATCATCATCAGTGGGGGTTTAGCAAAATCCGGTGATATTTTATTAGCACCGACCAAAAAATATTTTGAGGAAGAAATTTATCCTGTATTCAAAAATTCGGTTCAGATTTTACCAACTTCCCTGGAGTCGAGGAATGCAGCGGTTCTTGGTGCAGCAGCTTTGGCTCGTCAAATCGCGGACTAAAAGATTCTATTTTTTCCGCTTATATATTACTTCATAGAGGTCTTTGCGCCGGTCTTTCATATTTCGAACGCTGCCATAGGTATGCAACTGTTTGAGGAGATCCAGATCGGCATCTACAATCAGTGTCATTTCGCTATTCGGAGTAGCTTCGGCTTTGATACCATTGGTTGGAAATGAAAAATCACTCGGTGTAAAGACCGCAGACTGAGCATATTGAATGTCCATATTATTTACCCGCGGTAAATTTCCAACGCTGCCTGCAATCGCTACATAACACTCATTTTCAATAGCCCTTGCCTGTGCACAATGTCGCACCCGGGTATAGCCGTTTTGTGTATCGGTGAGAAAAGGAACGAACAAGATATCCAGACCATCTTCAGCCAGAATTCGCGACAGCTCAGGGAACTCCACGTCATAGCAAATCAATACCCCTACCCGGCCTGCGTCGGTTTTGAAAACCTGTAATTTCTCACCTCCTACCATTCCCCAAAAGGATTGTTCATTGGGTGTAATGTGCAATTTTTCAAAATAGTCGACATGACCGTTGCGATGGCAGAGATATCCAACGTTATAGAGATGCCCATCTTCGATATAAGGCATGCTCCCGGTGATGATATTAATGTTGTACGACATGGCATATTCCGTAAATTTCTCTTTTAGCGGGAGCGTATATTTCGCCAGTTCGCGAATTGCCTGTGCCTCTCCAAGGTGGTTGAATTCGGACATGAGTGGAGCGTTGAACAATTCAGGAAACAGAACAAAATCGCTCTTGTATCCCGAGACAGCGTCTATAAAAAACTCGATCTGTTCATAGATGGCTTCCAACCCGTCCAATCGTCGCATTTGCCACTGAACCAAACCCAGTCTTACCACAGATTTCGGAGCATTGATCAGCTTCGGTGATTTGGTGTAGTAAATGTTGTTCCATTCGAGGAGCGTTGCAAAATCTTTGGATTCATCGTCACCGGGAAGGTATGCCTTCAACACTTTACGAACATGGAAATCATTCGAAAACTGAAAAGTGAGCACCGGGTCATAAATCTCTTTGTTCTTTACCTTTTCAATGTACTCCCGGGGAGTCATTTTACCGGCGTGGTCGGCATAGTTCGGAATTCGACCACCGGCTACAATAGAACGCAAATTGAGTGTTTCGCACAGTTCTTTCCGCAGGTCATACAACCTTCTGGCCAGCCTCAACCCGCGGTAATCGGGATGAATAAAGAGTTCTATACCATACAGGACATCTCCTTCGGATGAATGGGTACTAAAGGTGTAATCACCGGTGATTTCCCGGTAGGTATGATCGTCATCAAATTTGGTTGCATCTACAATAATTGCCAGGGCGCTTCCCACTACAACATCGTCAACTACAATGCATATCTGACCTTCCGGAAAAATATCGAGTAGTTTCTTAATGTGCGATTCTTCCCAATGAGATCCAACCCAATGGCTGTATGCTTTTATCATGGAAGTCCTCAGCTCCAGGTAATCGTCGAGTTGTAAATTTCTGACCTCAATTTTTTGAATATCCATGCGCTGTTTCGTTGATCAACAAAGTTACGATTCCCGTATTCTACAAAGTGTACAAATGCTTTATAAAATATAAGCAATCGTTAAACCTCCTTGAATGAGGAGCCCTTGATAAGAAATCTTAAGTTTAGAGTATCAGTTGTCCCGTCTTTCGAAATCTTCACCCGAATTCCGGTCGATTTGACGCGCGATGACATATACCAACAAGCCAACAACGGCTACTGCTATCAGCCCTATAAGAAGAAGGAAACCGATGGCCATGTCAGCGAAGTTTAACAGCTGTTCCATAGACCAGGATTTCGGCAACACCCTGCATAATCATGCTCGTCGTTATTCGAATATTCACCACTGCGTCGGCCCCCATTTTTGTAGCATCCTGATTCAGGCGTTGCAAAGCCTGCTCACGGGCATCGGCCTGAAGCTTCGTATATTCACTGATCTCTCCTCCGATCAGATTTTTAATCGATGCGAAAAAGTCGCGACCGACGTTGCGGGCTCGCACGGTACTCCCCCTTGCAACACCAAGAATCTCTACAATCTCTTTTCCGGGGACGGTTTCAGTTGTTGTGATAATCATAATCAAATATTTGCATGTGAAGATAGCGGTTTTGCAATTCAATCGGACAAGCTGTTTAGCTAGTGTTAATTCTTTTTAAATTAGCGGAAACCAACTGATGTATGACCAATCGACGAAGATTCATCAAAATGGCAGCATTGGGAAGCGGCGGATTGCTCTTTTCGAAATGTATTTCGCCTGAAGAACCCGCAATAGCCTCGATCTCACCAAACTCTGATCCCTTACCCAAGGGGCAAATTCCATTGGTCCTATCTACCTGGCAACATGGTGTAGCTGCCAATGCCAGAGCGTGGGAAATCCTAAGCAACGGCGGCACAGCCCTCGATGCGGTTGAACAAGGGGTACGGATATCAGAGAGTGACTTCAGCAACCGAAGCGTTGGATTAGGCGGATTGCCTGATCGCGACGGGTTTGTTACCCTTGATGCCTGTATTATGGATCACCGGAGCCATTGCGGATCGGTGGCGTACTTGCAGCATATTGAAAATCCGATTAGCGTAGCGCGAAAAATTATGGAAACAACTCCACATGTGATGCTGGCCGGAAAGGGCGCTTATGAATTTGCACTGGCCAATGGTTTTGAGCGCAGCACACTCGAAGTTCCGGTCCCCGAGGCACGAGAACGCTGGGAAAAATGGCTCAAAGAAAGCAACTACCAACCCGAAGTGAACATCGAAAACCATGATACCATTGGAATGATTGCCATTGATCGACACGGTAATTTGAGCGGAGCATGTACCACGAGCGGACTGGCGTACAAAATGCACGGACGCGTGGGAGATTCACCGATTATCGGAGCGGGGTTGTTTGTCGACAATGAAGTTGGTGCCGCGACAGCAACCGGAGTGGGCGAAGCAGTGATTCGCATTGCGGGAAGTCATACGGTTGTGGAAATGATGCGAAACGGCGCAACTCCGCAGGAAGCGTGCGAAGAAGCGATAAACAGAATCATCCGCAAACACGATAGCGTCGACAATATGCAAGTGGCCTTTCTGGCTATTGATAAATCCGGACGCACCGGTGCCTACAGCATTTATGATGGTTTTAATTTTGCCATCACAAACGAGGAAAAGAATGACCTTGTAAATTCGACGTTTGACCGCATCGAAAAATAAATTGCTTTCTAAAGTGATATAAGGGCTCGTTTCATATATTTTCATTTCTCAACTTCAACGCATTGCCGATTACCGATACGGAACTGAAACTCATAGCCAGTGCTGCAATCATCGGTGAAAGTAAAATCCCGAAAAATGGAAACAAAACTCCTGCTGCAATCGGAACACCCAGGGTATTGTAAATAAGCGCGAAAAATAAGTTTTGTCGAATATTTCTCATCGTTGCCTGGCTCAGATTTCTCGCTTTAACAATGCCGTGTAAATCCCCTTTGACCAGCGTGATCACAGCACTTTCAATCGCGACATCTGTTCCGGTTCCCATTGCGATTCCGACATCACTTTTTGCAAGTGCCGGGGCGTCATTGATGCCATCACCTGCCATAGCTACTACTTTTCCTTGCTTTTGCAGGCGCTCCACTTCCAGGAGTTTATCTTCAGGCAACAGAGAAGCTTTGAAATCGGTAAGATTCAGCTCCTTTGCGACCGCCGCTGCAGTTTCCTTATTATCACCAGTGAGCATCACGACGTCAATCCCAACGGCCTGAAGTTGTTTAATCGCTCTGGCGCTACTGTCCTTGATCCTGTCACTTATCACAACAAAACCTGTCACTTCGCCCTCCACAGCCAAAAAGGAAATGGTTTTTCCCTGCTTCTGGTAGGTTTCGGTTTCTTTCTGCATGTCCGCGCTTACTTTGGCTTCGGCGTGTTGCATCATCTGAATATTGCCGACTGCTACCTTCTTATGATTCACCGTCCCTTCGACACCTTTGCCAGTAATAGCACGGAAGGCATGAGACTTCAATACCTCTACTTTTTGTTTTTTACCAAATTGCACCGTAGCTTCTGCTAATGGATGCTCGCTATTGCTATTCAATGAGACAATGTATTGTAAAACTTCTTCCTCTGAAAAACCACCGCCAAAAGCACCTACTTTTTCAACGGTAGGTTTTCCTTCAGTAAGTGTTCCGGTTTTGTCTACGATGAGGGTCGTTACCTTTTCCATTTTCTCCAACGCTTCGGCATTTTTTACCAGTACGCCATTCTGAGCTCCTTTTCCCACTCCAACCATTACGGACATTGGAGTTGCAAGCCCTAGTGCACAAGGACAGGCGATGATCAGTACAGCAATTGCATTTACCAAAGCATATACAAAAGCAGGATCAGGACCCCAGGCAGCCCACGCGATAAAAGTTATTACCGCAATAATTACGACCGCAGGTACGAAATAAGTAGAAACTTTGTCGGCGAGGTTTTGGATGGGTGCCCGGCTTCGGCTGGCATCGTTTACCATGTGTATGATCTGTGAAAGCAGGGTATCACTGCCTACTTTTTCAGCTTTCATCAGAAAAGTTTGATTTCCATTGATGGTGCCGCTGGTCACCTTATCGCCAACAATCTTCGTCACCGGCACAGGTTCACCGGTGATCATGGATTCATCGATGCTCGTCTCTCCTTCAGCAATTGTCCCATCAACCGGAATTTTATCGCCGGGTTTTACCTTTAGAATATCACCCAGTTCAATTTTATCGATAGATACTTCAATTTCTTCTCCATCTTCTATTTTAATCGACTTGTTGGGAGCTAGTTTCAACAATGACTTAACTGCCGAATTGGTTTTGCTATGGGCCCGGGCTTCCAACAACTGGCCCAATAAAACCAGCGTAAGAATTACAGTAGCAGCTTCGAAATACACATGTACTGCACCGTTTTCGGTCTGGAACTGATCTGGAAAGAAACCGGGAACCAACAAGCCGAATACACTGAAAAGCCAGGCCACACCGGCACCAATTCCGATGAGGGTAAACATATTGAGGTTCCATGTTTTGATGCTTCTGTACGCTCGCTCAAAAAACATCCAGGTGGCGTAAAAAACTACCGGAAGGGAAAGGGCAAGTTGTATCCAGTTCCAATAGGTTTGGTCCATTAAGTCATACAATGGGTTGCGCGGAATCATTTCGCTCATTGCGATGAGAAAAATCGGTAGTGTAAAACCAACCGCCAACCAGAATTTTTTGCGCAGTTTATTGTACAATTTTTCCTCTGCTGAAAGATCGGTCTGTACGGGCACCAGATCCATCCCGCAGATCGGGCATGAACCGGGTTCGTTGTTTACAATCTCCGGATGCATGGGGCAGGTCCACTCCTGAGCAGAACTGGTGGTAGAGAGATTTTGCTCCTCTACCAGATCCATTCCACACACCGGACAGCTCCCGGCTTGATCATAGGTCTTATCGCCCTCGCAGTGCATTGGACAATAAAACGCGCCTGTACCTTTTCCTTTCGACTTTTCTTTTTTGGGTTCGGGGTGGTGATGGTGATGATCACCTGGAGCGTGGATGCTGTATCGGCCTCCATCCTGCTTCAAAGCATTCTGAAATGTTTCGAGTGAAATGTGAGATTCCATTTCAATGATCACCTGAGCTTTTTCCAGGTTTACATCCGCTTTGGTGACCCCTGCAATTGTGGACAACGTCTTCTCTACATGGCTGCGACAGCCGTTGCAGGTCATTCCGTGTATATGATAGGTATGGTTCATGCCATCTTCAATTCACGAGCAAAGGTGGTAAGTTATCAGACAGAAAAGGTTATGCAATTCTGGAAATGGTTTATGAAATTTTCAATTCATCCAATGGGGTGCGTTTCATCGATGTTAGCTTCTTGAAATGGCTCGGTGTAAAACCTGTTACTTTTTTGAACTGACTGCTTAAATAGGCAACGCTGGAGTAATTGAGCCGAAAGGCTATTTCGCTTAAAGTCAGTTCATCATACTCCAACAATTCCTTCACTTTTTCAATCTTTTGAAGGATGTAATACTTTTCGACAGTAATACCTTCCAGATCCGAAAACCGATTGCTCAAA